>DATEJC010000239.1:0-6177 GCA_035278345.1 Bradyrhizobium sp.
CGCTGACCTGGGCCGACATCGGCACCATCGGCTGGCTGGTCGACGGCGCGGCGATCATGAATCAGATCCCGCTCTGCCGCTGCTCCTACGGCCCCTATGCCCGCGCGATGATCCGCGTCTGCAAGGAAGAGTCGTTCCACCAGCGCCAGGGATTTGAAATCATGGTGACGCTGTGCCGCGGCACCGAGGAGCAGAAGGCGATGGCGCAGGATGCGCTGAATCGCTGGTGGTGGCCGGTGCTGATGATGTTCGGTCCGCCCGATGCCGCGAGCCAGCACAGCGACACCTCGACCAGATGGAAGATCAAGCGCTTCTCCAATGACGAGCTGCGCCAGAAATTCGTCGACGCCACCGTGCCGCAGGCGAAATTTTTGGGACTCACCATCCCCGATCCCGGCATGACGCAGGATGCCGACGGTCACTGGCGCTACAGCGAAATCGACTGGACCGAATTCAAGCAGGTCCTGGCCGGCAACGGTCCGTGCAACCGCGAGCGCCTGGCGGCGCGGCGCAAGGCGCATGACGATGGCGCCTGGGTGCGCGAGGCGGCGGCCGCTTACGCCGGGAAACGCAAGGCGCGCCAGCTGGCGCAGGCCGCAGAGTAGGGAGATCGCGATGGCAACGCCGAACACGACGCTCTGGGAAGTTTTCATTCGCAGCCGCAATGGGCTGGCGCACAAGCACTGCGGCTCGCTGCATGCGGCCGACGCCACGATGGCGCTGCAGGCCGCGCGCGACATCTACACCCGCCGTGGCGAGGGCCTGTCGATCTGGGTGGTGCCATCGAGCGCGATCACGGCATCCGATCCCACCGAGAAGGGCATGATGTTCGAGCCGGCGGAGTCGAAGATCTACCGGCATCCGACCTTTTACGATGTCCCTGAAGAAGTCGGTCACATGTGAGTCTCACTCCTCATGGTGAGGAGCGCGAAGCGCGTCTCGAACCATGAGGCCCGGTCAGTGGCCTTTATCATTCGAGATGCGCGTTCCGCGCTCCTCAGGATGAGGGTCTAACAAGCGAAGAGACGGAAATGGCCATTGCCTCGATCAAAGTCCTGGAAACGCCGCTGGTGCTCTACACGCTGCGCCGCGCCGATGACGCGCTGGTCCTTGGCCATCGGCTGTCGGAATGGTGTGGCCACGCGCCCATGCTGGAAGAGGATATGGCGCTCGCCAACATGGCGCTCGACTTGCTCGGACAGGCGCGCGAGCTCTACAGCTACGCCGCCAAGGTCGAAGGCAAGGACAACGACGAGGACAAGTTCGCGTATCTGCGCGATGTCAGACAGTACCGCAACATCCTGCTGGTCGAGCAGCCGAACGGCGATTTCGCCCGCACCATGGTGCGGCAGTTCTTCTATGCCGTCTTTGCCGATCTCTATTGGCGCGCGATGGTGAACTCGAAGGATGCGACGCTCGCGGCGATCGCGGCGAAATCCGAGAAGGAAAGCGCCTATCACGTCCGTCATTGCTCGGAATGGATCGTCCGTCTGGGTGACGGCACCGAGGAAAGCCACGCGCGGGCACAGGATGCGATTGACCATCTGTGGGCCTATACCGGCGAGATGTTTGACGTTGATAATGCCGAGCGCGATCTGATCGACGCGCGCATCGCAATCGATCCGGCAACCCTCAAGGCGCAGTGGCTCAAGATCGTCGGCGGTGTGGTTGCCGAGGCGACACTGACGCTGCCTTCGAATAACTGGATGCAGCAGGGTGGCCGCATCGGCCACCACAGCGAGCATCTAGGCCATCTTCTCAGCGAGCTGCAGTCGCTGCAGCGCAGTTTCCCGGGGGCGACATGGTGAGCGCCACCCTCAGCGATGTCGACCTGCGCCGCCGCGCCTGGGATGCCGCTGCGCAAGTGGTCGATCCCGAGATTCCGGTGCTGACGATCGCTGATCTGGGCGTGCTGCGCGACGTCGCAGTCAATAATGGCCGTGTCGAGGTCGCGATCACGCCGACCTATTCCGGCTGTCCGGCCATGAACATGATCGCGCTGGAGATTGAGCTGGCGCTGGAGCGCGAAGGCATCGATAGGCCCATCATCCATACCGTGCTGTCGCCAGCCTGGACCACCGATTGGATGAGTGAGGACGGCAGGCGGAAGCTGCGAGAATACGGCATCGGCCCGCCCGTGAAAAGCTCCGGCCGCCGCGCTCTATTCGGCGTGCAGCAGGTCGAATGTCCGCAATGCGGCTCGGTCGATACCGAACTGCTTTCCGAATTCGGCTCGACCTCCTGCAAGGCGCTATGGCGTTGCAAAAGCTGCCGCGAACCCTTCGACTATTTCAAGTGTCACTGACCGTGATGAATAGAATTCCGCCATTCCGAGGAGCGAAGCGACGAAGCAGTCCATCTCTCGTTATGCGGCGATATGGATTGCTTCGCTTTGCTCGCAATGACGAGGGGAGATAGCGATGACTGCACCGCGCTTTCACCGTCTTGCCGTCAACGATCTGCGCCGCGAAACTGCGGATGCGGTGTCGATGACGTTTACTATCCCAAGCGAACTTGCCGGCGACTATGGCTTCGCGCCAGGTCAGTATCTGACGTTGCGCGCCACCATGGACGGCGAAGAAGTGCGCCGGTCCTATTCGATCTGTTCCGGGCCCGATGACGGGGAGCTGCGCATCGCCGTCAAGAAGGTCGATGGGGGCGCATTCTCGAGCTGGGCTGCCGACGAACTGAAATGCGGCGATGAGCTCGACGTGATGACGCCGACCGGCCGCTTCGGCATTGCGCACGCGCCCGATCAGGCGCGGCTCTATGTCGGCTTCGCCGCCGGCTCCGGCATCACGCCGATTCTGTCGATTATCAAGGGCGTGCTGGCGCGGGAGCCGCAGAGCCGCTTCTTCCTGTTCTACGGCAACCGCACCGCCGAGGGCATGCTGTTCCGCAAAGAGCTGGAGGAATTGAAGGACCGTTTCCTGCAACGCCTCTCGCTGTTCCACGTCATCTCGGGCGAGGAGCAGGACATCCCGATCCTGCACGGCCGGCTCGACGGCGACAAGGTGAGGGTGCTGTTGCGCTCGCTGGTGTCGGCAGCCAGCGTCGACCACGTCTTCGTCTGCGGCCCAATGGGCATGAGCGAGGACATCGAGGCGAGTTGTCGGGCCATCGGCATCGCCGACGAGAAAATCCATGTCGAGCGCTTCGTCTCGGAATTCGGCGGCAAGCCCCGACCAAAAGCGGTAGTCGCGCCCGGCACGCCGCCGAAGGCGATGGCCGCGCTGATCATCGACGGCAAGCGCCGCGAGGTGCCGGTCGCCGAAGACGAAGCCATTCTCGATGCCGCACTGCGCGCCGGCATGGACCTGCCGTTCGCCTGCAAGGGCGGCATGTGCTCGACCTGTCGCGCCAAGCTGGTCGAGGGCGAAGCGCAGATGGAAGTGAATTATTCGCTGGAGCCGTGGGAGTTGAAGGCGGGATTTATTCTGACCTGCCAGGCGCGGCCGTGCTCGGAAAAGGTCGTGGTCGACTACGACCACGTGTGAGTGAGACCTTGGGCGCGTTGACACCTTTGGTGCTTCGCGCCCAGACTGACTGAAAGAGACCACGAGGATCGCGCAAAAGCGACCCGATGAAGCTCAGGGAGTAGACCGGTGAACGTCAAGGCCACGCTTTCGCCCGACGACCTCGCACGCGCCTGCGCGGAGGCGATGTGGAAGGAAGACGACGCCTCTGGTGGCCTCGGCATGGAGATCGTCGAGGTCGGCCCCGGCTGCGCAACGCTGACCATGACGGTGCGGCCCGAAATGGTGAACGGCCAGCGCATCGCCCATGGCGGCTTCATCTTCACGCTCGCCGATTCCGCTTTCGCCTTCGCTTGCAACAGCCACAATGATCGCGCCGTCGCGGCGCAGGGCAACATCACCTTCCTCCGGCCGGGCAAGCTCGGCGACAAGCTCGTCGCCACCGCGCGCGAAGTCTCGCGCAGCGGCCGCTCCGGCATCTATGACGTGCGCGTCACCGCAGGCGACGTGGTGATAGCGGAGTTTCGCGGGCATTCCCGCACCATTCCCGGCACCTGGTTGCCGGTGGCCGACGCCGACAAGAAATAAGAACGAACGAAAGCTCTAGAGGAAACGCACCATGGCTTCGACAAGCCTGAAATCGAAGGGCGAGGTCTATCGCCCGGAACTGGACGACGCCGAGCGCGCCTCGCGCGACGAGATCATGGCGCTGCAGACCAAGCGCCTCGCCTGGTCGCTAAAGCACGCCTATGACAATGTCGGCCACTACAAGCGCGCCTTCGACAAGGCCGGCGTGCATCCGTCCGATTTCAAGCAGCTTTCCGACCTCGCAAAATTCCCCTTCACGGTGAAGACGGACCTGCGCGACAATTATCCCTTCAACATGTTCGCCGTGCCGCGCGAAAGTCTCGTCCGCGTGCATGCCTCGTCGGGCACGACAGGTAAGCCGATCGTGGTCGGCTACACGCAAGCCGACATCGACACCTGGTCCGACGTGATGGCGCGCTCGATCCGCGCCGCGGGCGGGCGCACCGGCATGATCATCCACAATGCCTATGGTTATGGCCTGTTCACCGGCGGCCTCGGCGCGCATTATGGCGCCGAGCGCCTCGGCTGTACGGTGGTGCCGGTCTCCGGCGGCATGACCGAACGGCAGGTGCAGCTGATCAACGATTTCCGGCCCGACATCATCACGGTGACGCCCAGCTACATGCTGGCGATCCTCGACGAGTTTCGGCGGCAGGGCCTCGATCCCCGAAAATCGTCGCTGAAGTTCGGCATCTTCGGCGCCGAGCCATGGACCAATGCGATGCGATCGGAGATCGAGCAGGCCTTCGACATGGACGCCACCGACATCTATGGCCTGTCGGAAGTGATCGGCCCGGGCGTGGCGCAGGAATGCGTGGAGACCAAGGACGGCCTGCACGTCTGGGAGGACCATTTCTATCCCGAAGTGATCGACCCCGAGACCGGCAAGGTGCTGCCGGACGGCGAAAAGGGCGAGCTCGTCTTTACCTCGCTGACCAAGCAGGCCTTCCCGGTGATCCGCTATCGCACCCGCGACCTGACGCGGCTGCTGCCCGGCACGGCGCGGCCGGGCATGCGGCGGATGGAGAAGGTCACCGGCCGCTCCGACGACATGATCATTCTGCGCGGCGTCAACGTCTTCCCGACCCAAATCGAGGAGGCGCTGCTTGCGACCGACTGGTGCGGCGGCCATTTCATCATCGAGCTGACCCGCGAAGGCCGCATGGACGAGATGACCGTGCTGGCCGAGGCCCGTCCCGAGCATTGGGACAGCAGCGGGCTCCCGTCGCATGCCGAAAAGGTCGCGGTTTTCATCAAGAACACGATCGGCATCACGGCCAACATCCGCGCCGTCGCGCCGAACACCCTGGAACGCTCGCTCGGCAAGGCAAAGCGTGTTTACGACAAGCGGCCGAAGTGATCCTCATGGTGAGGAGGCGCGAAGCGCCGTCTCGAACCATGAGGCCCGAGTGGGGCCTTCATCCTTCGAGACGCGCGCGGTGCGCGCTCCTCAGGATGAGGAGTGACGGAGTGCGACGTGGTTGAGGGCGCCTTTCTCTACATTTTTGCTTTGCTTAGATGGGAGTTACTACCTCGGAGTGACACGAGCGGCATTGGAAACGAGACTTGCCCAGTACAACGCTGGAACGTTTGGCGGCTACACTGAGTCTCGACGGCCGGTCAGGCTCGTTTTCTCTCAATGGTTCGATCGCGTCACGGACGCTATCGAGAACGAGCGGAAGCTAAAGAAGTGGAGCAGGGCGAAGAAGGAAGCCTTCATTCGAGGCGATTTGGCTGCTTTGCGGCAGCTTTCGGCGCGCCGGTCCAAGTCCCGACCTGTCGCAAACTGACGGGGCTTGTCGAGGGCGGATGACTTGATCTAAGTCGTTGGTAATACGTTGCCGGAGACCTCATGCAGCCCGCCCCGAAAACGCCCGATGGCCAGCCCGTACCGGTCGAGGCGCGCTGTGTGCGCCTTCAGGCCAAAGCCGAGAATGTGGCGGCCGTCGCGCCCATGGTCGAGCGGCTGACAATGAAGCGCGAGCCGAATGAGCTGCTGATCGAGGTGAAGGCCGCCGCAGTCAATCCATCCGACACCAAGGCGGCGACCGGCCTCATGCCCTATGCCGTATTCCCTCGCACACCGGGCCGCGACTATGCCGGCATCGTCATC
>DATEJC010000240.1:0-4263 GCA_035278345.1 Bradyrhizobium sp.
CTGGTGCATGTAGACCTTTTCGCCGAACAGCTGCTCGATCGGCTCGATCATGCGCGGGTGCCTGCCGAGGGTGCCGAAGGCCTCGTTGTAGAGATGCGCGGCAAAGGCAGTACGCGGCGCACCGCTCTTCTCGCGCCAGACATCCGGCCGGTTGGCGTCGTAGATGCTGACGGCCTCGCGGGCGAGGAAGTCGACCTCCTCCTGCGAGAACAGTTCGGGCAGGAACAGCCAGCCTTCGCGGTGGAAAAATTCGATCTGCTGCGGGGTCAGTTTCATGTTTTCCTCTCCCTTTGTTTTTATCGTCATTCCGGGGCACGCGAAGCGTGAACCCGGAATCTCGCTTCCCAATTTCCAGATTCCGGGTTCGAGGCTTCGCCTCGCCCCGGAATGACGGCACTCTCGCTACGCGGCCTTGTCGCCTGCCCTCAGCCTTTCTTCCGTCATCCGACCCGCGCCAAGCGCATGCGCCAGGGAGGCCGCTTCCGCAGCCTTGGCATTGCCTGACAACACATGCGCAGCGATGGCCTCGTGCTCGCTCCAGGCGTTTTCGCGGTAATCGAGCTCGGCCAGCACAGTCGCCATGGAGCGGCGCATATGCGGCCAATGCGGCGCGATCATCTCCTCAATCGCGGGATTGCCCGACAGCGCGTAGATCGCGCGGTGGAAATCGACGTCGCGGGCGATCAGCTCGGTGAGCGGTGTCTTGCCGGATATGGAGCGTCCGGCCGCCAGTGCCGCCTCGAGCCGCGCGCGGCCGCTGGCGTCGGTCCTGGCGCGCGTAGCGGCGAGCTTTGCCGCCAGCGCGTCGATGGCGCCACGGACCTCGTAGAGCTGACGGATGCGCTCGGGATCGAGCCGGATCACCTCAAAGCCGCGGCGGCCGCTCTCGGCAACGAGGCCCTGCCGATGCAGCAAATGCAGCGCGTGCGAGACCGGCTGGCGCGACACACCAAGCCGGTCGGCAAGCTCGTTCTGGCGGATGCGTTGGCCCGGCGGCAGCGAGCGGTCGATGATCGCCTCGAGGATCCGCGCATAGACCTGGTCGATCAGGTTGGGGAGCGGGTCGAGCGGGATCATGGCCAGCCGTCCATTTGGAACACGGAATTCCGTATTCGGAAACTAGCGCTGGCCGAGGAGCCGGTCAAGGGCTTTCCGGGAGAGGGCGTTTGGGCAGCGGTCCCCCGCCTCTAATCCTTCCGCTTTCCCAACTCCTTCAGCATCCGCGTCATCAGATAGAGCCGCGGCGCAATCGAACCCGTATCGATATATTCGTCACGGGCGTGATAGCCGTAGCCGGCGAGCCCAAAGCTCTCGACCACGACGGCCTTGCCGCTGCGGTTGGCAAAACCGGCATCGGTAGCGCCGCCGGTGAAATCGATGGTGTCGAGCGTGCGGCCGATCTCGGCGTAGATCTCCTGACCCGCCTTCGCGAGCAACCGGCCGCGGTCGCTCGCCACAAAGGGTGGCCGGCCCGGCTCGATCGTCACCTTTGTCTCGGTGTCGGGAATGAGCTTCACCTTCACCTTCTCGTCCAGCGCCGCCTGCAGCTTTTGCAGCCCATCGCGCGTCTTGATGCGGATGTCTGCGCCGGCAACCGCGATTTCCGGAATCTGGTTGCGGACCCTGCCGGCCTGCGCGGTGGTCCAGTTCAACTGCGTGCCTGGCGGTGCGATGTCGCGGGTCTGCAGCATCTGGTGCGCAAGCTCGATCAGCGCGTTGCGGCCGCGTTCGGGAGCGGCGCCGGCATGCGAGGCCAGACCCTTCACTTCCATCTTGCCGGTAGCAGTGCCGCTCGCCCCGAGCAGCAGCAAATCGTTCTTCACGGCCGGAGCGGCCGGACTAGGTTCGCAGGACAGCACGAAATCATGCTGGTCGGCGAGTTCGGAAATCAGTTCGCCCGAACCGATCGAGCCGACTTCCTCGTCGGGATTGAACAACACGGTGAGCTTCGCGTAATTGCGCCAGTCCACCTCTTTCAGGATTTTCAGGGCGTGCAGCACGACGGCGATGCCGCCCTTGTCGTCGGCAATGCCGGGGCCGTAAATGCGCTCGCCATCGACGCGCCAGGGCTGCGAGGTGAGAATGCCGCGGTCATAGACGGTGTCCATGTGCGCCATCAGCATGATCTTTCCGGAGGCCGTGCCCTCGAAGGTGCCGATCACGATATCGGCGCCGGCGCCGCGCGTGGTCTTGCGCCGCTCGGTCTTGGCGCCGAGCGCCTTCAGCCTTCCTTCGGTGAAATCGGCCATCTTCTTCAAGCCCTCGAGGTCGGAGCTGCCGGACTCGATCGTCACCATGCTGCGCAAGGTCTCGATCAGCTCGGGCTTGGCAGCATCCGCCATCGCGCGCAGTTTCTCGTCGGGATGGCCGGCCCATGCCGACGACGCCAGCGCGAGCCCGAGCAGGCCCAATGGCAAACCGATCCAACACTTCCTCATGGCGCTTCCTCCTCGGGTCTTCCTTTGCACGTGAGCTTAGCACCCAGCGGATGGCAACCCTTACAAGACTTCGAGATCGATCTCCGCCAGTTGATCCGGGTCCGCCACCGCTTCGATCGCAGCGATCCGGTCGCCGGCAAGCGAAACGCGTAGCGCGACACGCAGCCGGCCGCCGAGGATGACGGCAACGCCGAGATCGCCGTCGACCAGCGCTGCTTTGGCAGCCTGTGCGCGGCCCTTGAAGGAGGCGGCCACCGCCTGCGCGCCGCGGATTTCCGGCAGCGACCCCAACCGCTGCGCGGCGGTATCGGCGCGCACCACCACATCGGGATCGAGCACCGCAAGCAGCCCCTCAAAATCCCCGTCGCGGGATGCCTTCAGGAAAGCCTCCACGATCCGGCGCTTGTGGCTCAGCTCCGCATCCGGGGCAGGAGCGCCTTGCACCCTTCGCCGTGCGCGGCTGGCCAGCTGGCGGGCAGCGGCCGGCGTGCGGTCGACGATCGGTGCGATCTCTTCGAACGGCACCGCGAACATGTCGTGCAGCACGAAGGCGAGCCGCTCCGCCGGGCTCAGCGTTTCCAGCACCACCAGCAGCGCCGTGCCGACATTGTCGGCCATCTCGGTCTCGCGCTCATAGGCATTGTCGGCCGCAGGCTCCGGCATATGCGGGCCGATCGGCTCCTCGCGGCGCGATTTCCGCGTCCGCAGCATGTCGAGGCACACCCGCGCGATGACGGTGGTGAGCCAGCCGCGCAGATTCTCCACGGAGGCCGCGTCCGAGCGGGACAGCCGCAGCCATGTCTCCTGCACGGCGTCATCAACCTCGCCGACCGAGCCCAGCATGCGGTAGGCGACCTTGCGCAAATGGGCCCGATGGGCCTCGAACTGCCCGGCCCAGAAATTTTTCTCGTCCATCGGTCACATTCCCTGATCGCGCTCCGTCATGGCTATGACGACCGAAACCTGTGCCGTGTGACAGCAGAACGGCGCGGGAACGTCAAAGGTTCAAACCGGAACAATGGAGATCGATATGTTGCAAGCCCGCATGAAGCACCCCGTGATGGTGGTTCCCGACGCCATGAAGAATTTGCAGGCGCTGGGCGAATTGACCAAGCAGGGCCTGCCGGAAAAGCTGCTCGAACTGGTGCATCTGCGCGCCAGCCAGATCAACGGCTGCAGCGTCTGCGTCGACATGCACCCGAAACTCGCCAAGCGCGCCGGTGAGACCGACGAGCGGCTGTTCGCCGTCGCGGCCTGGCACGATGCGCCGTATTTTACCGATGGCGAGCGCGCCGCGCTGGCGCTGACGGAATCCCTGACCCGGCTTGCCGACCGCTCCGAGGCCGTGCCGGACGCGATCTGGGAAGAAGCGGTGAAGCATTTCGACGAGGCGGAGCTGGCCGCACTCATCCTGGCCATCGCCAACATCAACGTCTGGAATCGCCTCAACGCTGCGGTACGCCAACCCGTGGGTGCGTGGAAAGTGTAGCGGCGAGGACGGTGCGCTCCTTCTCCCCGCTCTTGCGGGGTCGAGACGAGCGAAGCTCGCTCTTAGAGGGTTGGCGTGAGGGGCTCTCTCCGCCATCTATCGATAGACCCGTACCCCCTCACCCGGATTGCATCTCGCGATGCAATCCGACCTCTCCCCGCAGGCGGGGAGAGGTGAGGCGCCGCTACCCCGCCAAAAACCCCATCACCGCCTCGCAAAATTTCTGTGGCGCATCGTCGAACATCCAGTGCTTCGCGCCGTCGATCATCACGGTCTGCGAATTCGCGAAATGCTGCGCCAGCGCGCGGTGAACCGTGGCGAGGCTGCCCGTGGTGT
>DATEJC010000241.1:0-4870 GCA_035278345.1 Bradyrhizobium sp.
AGGTTTCTTGCTCTGGTGCTTTGGCCGCTCGGGAGTATCGATCGATCGCGGCAGCTGGCCGCCCAAGGCGTACGTACCGCGGGAGAAAAGCGAGCGCTTTCGCAAGCCAATGCGCTCGTTCACAAGGCCGTCTTCGATGGACTGTGCGGGGGCATGTTGCAGGAAACGGAGACTATACTTGCCCTCGCGCTGGCCCGCGAGCACACGATGCCGCTGTATGTGGCCGCCGGCAGCTATCTGACCGGCCTCGCAAAATGGCGCGCCGGCGATCGCATGAACGGGCTCGAAGAAATGCGCCGGGGCTGGACCTCACTTCGCGAAAATGACTGCTACCTTTGTGAGCCGTTTTGGGGATTGCAGGTTGCCGTGGCGAATGCGGAGGCGGGGCAAGTCGAGAGCGGGTTGGAAATTCTGCAGCAGTTGATCGCCTGGACGGAGCGATCCGGCCAGCGCTGGCTCGACGCCGAACTCCATCGCAGCCGGGCCGAGTTTCTGCTGCGCCTTGAATCGCCGCACGTTTCAATGGCCGAAGACGCCCTGCATAAGGCCATGGAAGTTGCCCGAACCCAGCAGACCAGGACGTTCGAGCTGCGCAGCGCCGTTGCACTGGCGCATCTCTACAATGCCACTGGCCGAGCGGGAGCAATATTCGGATTGCTCGCACCAATCCTCGCCGATTTCGACAGGGGACAAGACCTGCCCGAAATCAGAACAGCGGAAAGCCTGCTCACGCACAAGTCCGCCGTAGCATAGGCATGGTCGCCGGCCTGCCATCTGCTGCAACGAAAGACAGCTTGGCGTGCGGCTAGCGCCGCGCAATCCTGCGGCAATGCTCCCACGCGGCGAAAATCAGGTTCTCGCTGGCCTCCGGCGTGCGGAAGGCAGAATGCGCCGATAGCGTCACGTTCGGCAGCTTGGTCAGCGGATGATCCTTCGGCAGCGGCTCGGTGTTGAAGACGTCGAGGCCGGCATGGCGGATGTGGCCGGACTTCAGCGCGCCGATCATGGCATCTTCATCGACGATGGCGGCCCGCGCCGTGTTGACCAGGATCACGCCCGGCTTCATCGCCTCGATGCGGGCGCGCGAGATCATGCCGCGCGTCTCGTCGTTGAGCAGCAGATGGATCGAGACCACGTCGCTCTGTGCGAGGAGCTCATCCAGTTCGACGAACTCGACGCCGGGATATTTCTTCGGCGAGCGGTTCCAGGCGATAACGCGCATGCCGCCGCCCAGCGCAATGCGGGCGACTTCCGCAGCGATGCCGCCAAAGCCGATCAGGCCGAGCGTCTTGCCGGTCAGCTGCATGCCATCCTCGCGCAGCCAGTTGCCGGCGCGCATCTCGCGGTCCATCATCGCGATCACGCGTGCCGATGACCACATCAGCGCGATGGCGGATTCCGCCACCGCCGTGTCGCCATAGCCCTTGATCAGGTGCACGGAAATGCCGAGCTCGGCGAGCTCTTCCGGGTTCATGTAGCTGCGTGCACCGGTGCCGAGGAAGACGACGTCCTTCAGTCCCTTGCATTGTCTGGCGATCGGCGTCGGCAGCGCGGTATGGTCGACGACAGCGATCTGGGTGCCGTCGAGAATGGCCGGATATTGCTCCGGCGTGATGTCGGGGTCGCGGTGCACGCGCACATCGGGGTCGTCAGACTTGCGCAGCCGGTCGAAGATCACAGCCAGCGATTCATTGGCATCGACAAAAACACCGCGCACAGCACTCCCCCTTGGTTTTCTTGATTTGACAATCAGGACGCGACGCCGGCGAGCGCCAGCACCGTATGCATCAGCACGTTGGCGCCCGCAGCGCAATCGGTTTGCGTGGCGTCTTCCAGCTCATTGTGGCTGATGCCGTCCTTGCAGGGCACGAATACCATCGCCGTGGGCATCACCGTATTGAGGTTGCAGGCGTCGTGGCCTGCGCCCGACGTGATGCGGCGATGCGAATAGCCGAGCTGCTTGGCGGCATTCTCCACCGCATCGACGAACTTCGGATTGAAATGCGTCGGTGGCTTGCGCCAGACCAGATCGAGCTGCACCTCGACCTTGCGCCGCGCTGCAATCTCGGCGACCGCCGCGCGCAAATCCCTGTCGAGCGCATCCATGATGGCGCCGTCCGCGCTGCGGCAATCGACGGTGAACGCAATCTCGCCAGGAATGACGTTGCGCGAAGGCTTGGCGATTACGGCTTCGCCGATGGTGCCGACCGCTTTCGGCCCGTGCTTCCTGGCAATGCTCTCCATCGCCAGAACGATTTCCGACAGCGTCGCCAGCGCGTCGCGGCGCAGCGGCATTGGCGTCGAGCCGGCATGGCTCTCGAAGCCGGTGATCTTGCCGTCGTACCACAACACGCCCTGGCCGGAATCGACTACGCCGATGGTCTTGTTCTCGGCCTCCAGAATCGGACCTTGCTCGATATGCAGCTCGACGAACCCCGAGAATTTTTGCGTGCCGACCGGCGTGGCGCCGCGATAACCGATGGTATCAAGCGCTTGTCCTACGGTGACGCCTTCGGCATCCCTGCGCGACAAAATGTCGTCGGTGGTGAAATCGCCGACATAAGCCGCCGAGGCCATCATCGCCGGCGCAAAGCGCGAACCCTCTTCGTTGGTCCAGTTGCAGATGCAGATCGGGGCGTCCGTCTCGATCCCGGCATCGTTGAGCGTGCGCACCACTTCGAGCGCCGCGAGCGTGCCGAGCACGCCGTCATACTTGCCGCCGGTCGGCTGAGTGTCGAGATGCGAGCCGAGCCCGATCGGGTGCTTCGACATGTCGCGCCCCCTGCGCAGGCCGAACATCGAGCCGAGCGTGTCGACATGCACCTCGAGTCCCGCGTCCTCGCAGGCTTTGCGGAACCAGTCGCGCACCTGCTTGTCCTCCTGGCTCAATGTCAGCCGCCGCACGCCGCCCTTCGCGGTGGCGCCGAATTTTGCGGTTTCGTGGATGTCGCCCCAGAGGCGGGCGGAGTCGATCTGCAGGTTGGAGGCTATTTTTGTCATTGGACCTGTGCGCAAAGCTGGTGGTGCGTGCGGGGTCTCGCATGGTAGAATCCTTGGGTATCCTCTGTCGAGGCACGGAACGCCCAGCATGAATGTCGAGCGGACGAAGGGGGAGCGGACCGCGCTGCAAGGCGCCGAAATATCGCCGGGCTTGCAGGCCCGTCTCGATTGTCGCGCCGGCATGGCCACAACCACCGCAGGCGTCGCCAACGGCTTTGTGCAGGGCAATCTGGCGATCCTGCCGGAAAAATACGCCTCCGCCTTCCATCGCTTCTGCCAGCTCAATCCAAAGCCGTGCCCGATCATCGGCATGTCCGATGTCGGCGATTTCAGCATTCCCGCGCTCGGGCTCGATCTGGATGTCCGTACCGACGTGCCGCGCTATCGCATCTGGCGCGACGGCGAGGTGGTGGAGGAGCCGACCGACATCATGGCGCATTGGCGCGACGATCTCGTCACCTTCGTGCTCGGATGCTCCTATTCGTTCGAGGAAGCGCTGATGGCGGAAGGCATCCCGTTGCGCCACGTCGAGCGCAAGGTGAGGGTGCCGATGTTTCGTACCAACATTGCCTGCAACCCGTCAGGTCCGTTCGTGGGTCCGATGACGGTGTCGATGCGCCCCCTCAAGCCAGCCGATGCGATCCGCGCGGTGCAGATCACCTCGCGCTTTCCCGCGGTGCATGGCGCGCCAGTTCATCTCGGCCATCCACATTTGATCGGTATCGCCGATATCGCGAAGCCGGACTATGGCGACCCGGTGACGATCGCGCCGGACGAGATTCCAGTGTTCTGGGCCTGCGGCGTCACGCCGCAATCGGTGATCGCTGCCGCAAAGCTGCCGTTCGCCATCACGCACGCGCCCGGCATGATGCTGGTGACGGATTTGCTGAACAAGCATTTCGCAGTGATTTGACACCCTCGCGATGGGGGCGGGATCAATCGTGGCCGTGCTCCGGCAGCGTCAGCCCGAACACCTCAGTCAAATCCGCGATCTGCTCCGGCGATAGATACCGCGGGTTCAGACCGCGCAGCAGCAGATAGAGCTTCGCCGTTTCCTCCAGCTCCTCCATCGCGAACACCGCGGCCTCCAGCGTATCGCCCGACACGACCGGGCCGTGATTGGCGAGCAGCACCGACGAATATTTGCCGGCCAGTCCCTTGATGGCATCTGCAACCGCTGGATCGCCGGGCCGGTAATACGGCACAAGCGCGGTCTGGCCGCATTTCATCAGATAATAAGGTGTCATCGGCGGCAGCGCGGCGCGCGGGTCGATCTCGGGCAGCATCGACAGCGCCACCGAATGGGTGGAGTGCAGGTGCACGATCGCGCCGGCAGCATCCCGCGTCTGGTACAGCGCCGTGTGCAGCGGCACTTCCTTGGTCGGGGCATCGCCTGAGACAAGCCGCTCATCGGGGCCGAGCCGCGACAGCCGTGCCGGATCGAGGAAGCCGAGCGAGACATTGGTCGGGGTCACCAGCCAGCCGCCGTCCCTGAGTCTCACGCTGATATTGCCTGACGAGCCCGGCGTCAGCCCGCGCTCGAACAGCGATCGGCCGAACCGGCAGATATCCTCGCGGATTTTTGCATCGCTCATCGTGCGTTCCCTTGGAATCCGCCTTGTCTCACGCTTTGGCAGCGCGGCCAAGCCGTGTTAGGCAGGGGGCAAGCCGCGAGCTGAACGCGGCAGGTGAGGAAACGCCGCATGTCAGAATCCGCAAAGCCCCGCATGGCCGTGATCGGGCTCGGCTCGATGGGGTTTGGCATGGCGACTTCGCTGCGCCGCGCCGGTTTTGCGGTGACGGGCTGCGACGTGTCTGATGACAGCGTGGCGCGCTTCGTTGCTGACGGCGGCAAGGGCGCCAGGACGCC
>DATEJC010000242.1:0-4314 GCA_035278345.1 Bradyrhizobium sp.
GCAAAGGTCGTCATGGTCGGCGACGCGCAGCAGCTCCAGGCGATCGAGGCCGGCGCGGCATTTCGTTTGCTCGCCGAGCGGCATGGCGCCGCAGAGATTGGCGAGGTGCGCCGGCAGACCGCGGAATGGATGCGCGAAGCAACCCGCGACTTTGCCACCGGTCGGACCGGCGAGGCGATCGCCGCCTATTCAAGTGCGGGCATGGTCCATGCTGCTGAAACCCGCGACGCTGCCCGCGTTGCGCTCATCGATCGCTGGGATGCGGAGCGTCGCGATGCGCCCGCCGCCTCGCGCATCATTCTCACCCACACCAATCAGGAGGTTCAGATGCTCAATCATGCAGCGCGAGAGCGGCTCCATGCGCAGGCCGAACTCGGCACGGATGTGGCGATCCGCACCGAGCGCGGATTGCGAGAGTTTGCCGACAATGACCGCATCCTCTTTCTCAAAAACGAGCGCGACCTTGGCGTGAAGAATGGCACGCTTGGTAACGTGGAGAAAGCGGGCATCGATACTCTTGCTGTGCGACTCGACGACGGCCGTCGGATCGACGTAGATCTCAAGAGTTATCCGCATGTCGATCATGGTTATGCCGCCACCATCCACAAAACGCAGGGAATGACGGTCGATCGCACCCATGTGCTGGCGACCACCGGTCTCGATGCGCATTCCTCCTATGTCGCGCTCAGCCGCCATCGCGACGGCACCGCGCTTCATTATGGGCGCGATGATTTCGCGGATGAAGCGGCGCTCGGCCGGACTCTGGCACGCGAGCGGCCGAAGGACATGGCGCTCGATTATGAGCGATCGACTCCGCCATATGGAATCAGCCGGCAACCTGCGGTCAGCACACGTGCGTCGGGCGATGGAGGATTGGGTGCGCCCCGCGAACGGCCACGTGGTCTGGCCGCACTCTTGTCTCGCGTGCTTGGTCAGACAGGAGTAGAGCGCGAGTCCATCCAGACTGCAGCGCGCGACGCGAATGTTGCGGGCGATGCGCGAGAAGCAGTTGGCATCCGCAACGCCGGTAAAGATCAGGCTGATGTGGGCGCCAA
The DNA here is from genome assembly GCA_035278345.1 of Bradyrhizobium sp. Taxonomy (GTDB): domain Bacteria; phylum Pseudomonadota; class Alphaproteobacteria; order Rhizobiales; family Xanthobacteraceae; genus Bradyrhizobium. The sequence continues at coordinate 1,056 of DATEJC010000242.1, forward strand.
GACTGCGGGACCTGCAAAGGGGGCGGAAGCAGGTCGCGGCGCCGATCCGGCGAACAGCGATCAGGCGAGGACACTCCGTGCGATGATGGCGGCGCGCAATGCCGTGCCCCAACAGACGCCGGAAGCAATGCGTGAAGCGCTGGCCGCCGCGAAGAAGACGCCCGCTGCCTCGCGCGATCAGGATTATGGAGCCGAGCGATGAGCACAATCGGCACCAGCGCCGGAGGCGGAGGTCGCGGATCCGAGCCCGTCGTCCAGCAGATCGCCTTCCTGTCGGGGATCGCTGCGATCACCGCGTGCTGGCCACTTGTTCGACAGGTCGTGCCCACAGATAGCCGGTTCGCTTTCGCCGAACTTGTGTGCGAGCACTGGGCGCATCGCCATGCGCTCGAGCCGTGGCTCGAGCAACGCTGGGCATGGCTCGCACTCCATGGCTATCACCTGTGGTTTGCGCTCGCCGTGCTCCCTGGGACGATCGCGGCGGCTATCGTCCAGGGCGTTGATCGCCGGACTTTCTGGCCCATTGTGCATGCACCGATTGGTTGGCTCAGCGGAAGCGCGCTTGGATATTGGCTCTACACCAGCTTCCGAACAGACAGTTGGCCCCTGGCAGTGATGATGCCAGCGGCAGTCGGATTCTTGGGCGGTGCTATCGCGACACGTCTCGCCGCCAGTCCACGCAAGGTCATACATCTGCGCGGAACCCGCTTGCGTGTCTTCACTGGCCAGCGCGGAGGCCGGCTAAAGGCCCGGCTCATGGGTGGCGTGACGTTGGCGGGCGTGCCGCTGTCCCACGAAGACGAGACGATGCATATCGCGGTGATCGGTGCAACCGGGTCGGGCAAGTCGACAGCATTGCGGGCGCTGATGGCCGACGCGATTCGGCGCGGCGACCGCCAGGTCGTGGCCGACCCTGATGGCGCGGCGATGAGTGCCTTTTTCGAACCCGGCGACGTCATCCTGAACCCGTTTGATCGACGCTGCGCGCGCTGGGATCTGCTCGGCGAGATCGAGCGCACCGGTGATCACGCCTTTCTCGCACAGTCAGTGCTGCCGCATCTCGGCATCGGCGAACATGACCAGTGGATAACTTATGCCCAGCAGTTGCTCGCTGCGGCGCTCGAAAATTTTGGGCGGTTGGGTCTCGGTACGACCAGCGATCTTATCACAATGCTGGCGTCGGGGTCGGTAGCCGAGTTGAAGCTTTTATGCCAGGGAACGGCGGCGGCGCGGTATTTCGAGCCGGGCGGCGAGAAGATGCTTGCCAGTATCCTCGGCACGTTGGCGCCGGCAATCGGGAATCTCCGCTTCATCGCCACGCTCGACGGCGAGCCGTTCTCGATCCGGCAATGGGTCCGATCCGGCGCGGGATCGCTTTGGTTGCCTTATACCGCCAATCAGGTGGCGGCGCTTCGCGGGCTTATCTCCTGCTGGATGAATATCGCCATCCTCGAAACGCTTTCGCTATCCCCCGATCGCGACCGCCGAATCTGGTTTCATGTCGACGAGTTGGATGCGCTTGGACGGATCGAAGGGCTGAAGGATGCGCAGGCGCGCCTTCGGAAGTTTGGTGGTTGCGTCGCAGTCGGCTTCCAGTCGTCCGCCCAGGTCAAGGCCGTCTATGGCGAGGGTGCGCATACCATCATCGAAAATTGCGGGAACCTGCTGCTCTTGCGCTCCGGTCTCAGCGAAGGTGGTGGAACAGCTGAGCTCATCTCCGATCTGATCGGCAGCCGCGAGGTTGAGCGCGACGATGTCAGCCGCTCGCACACGCGTGGGCGGTTCACCTCGCGGTCGATGTCGATGCAATCGAAACGCACGGTCGAAGATATGGTGCTTGCCAGCGAGATAATGCAACTCGCCAATCAGGAAGGTTATGTGAAGCGCGCGACCTGTCCGCGCTGGATCAGAGTGCGATTTCCCCGCATAGATTATCCCAACCACGTGCCGACATTTCTGACCGCCCAATGGTGATCGCTACCAGCTGTCAGTCAGCATTCTTGTAGGCCGCCAAACGTATAATCCATCTAGCCATCAATGTGCTTTTGCGAGAATCCCAATGGTCTCCTCCGCCAGCTTTGCGACAGCCAAGAGCGAACGATCCCCATAGCGTCGGCCCTCCAGTTGCAACCCGATGGGCAATCCATCGCGTAAAGGTAGAGGTATTGAGATCGACGGGATGCCAGCAATGCTCGCCGGGGCCGAGTGACGCGTTAGGGTCGCAAAAGTCGGTAGATTGACCCCATTCGCTAGAAACTGAGTATCCTCGCCTACTAATGGCGGCGGCACCAGCACTGTCGACATTGCCAGCACGTCGAGATCATTCGCACGGAATATCCGTTCGTATGCGTCAATGAGGTGTCGCCGGGCGAGGAGCGCCGAGACATAGTCACGATTGAGGCTGTCAGGCAATTCGCTCATCGCGGCGAAAATGGCGTGCACATCTGGACTGGCGATTGTCTTTGTGAAATTCCCAAAATCGAGATCAAGCGTCGCCGCGGCGAAGGATCGCCATATTTCGGACGCTTCGAAGAAGGTGATTACATTGCCGAAATCATCATCGGCGCTTTGAAACCCGGGAAATGCGACAGGGACGATCGTGCAGCCGGCTCGCTCCAACTGCCTGGCGGCGTCGAGAATAGCCTGATCGACCAGATGCGACAAACCGCCTTTTCCGCCGTCGAGCAATCCAATCCTGGGCGCACGACGAAGCGCCACCGGTTCGTCCGCGGTCAGGATTCCATCGACCAGCGCCACGTCGGAGACCTGTGAGCCGATGATGCCAATTGTATCCCGTGTGGCTGAAACGGTGAGCACACCTTCACAGCTATAGCGTCCTGTAGACGGCCGGAACCCAACGACGGAACAGAACGCCGCTGGTATCCTTATTGAGCCGCCCGTGTCGGTTCCGAGACCGAACGGCGCGATACCCCAAGCGACGGCCGCCGCGGTCCCGCTTGATGACCCCCCGGCGATCCTGCGGGGCTCATGCGGGCATCGGATCGCGCCTTGAGCATAATTGTTTCCGGTGACGCCGCAGGCCAGTTCATGCAGACCCGTTTTGCCAATCATTACCGCGCCGGCGGTACGAAGCTGCGCCACGATCGTGGCATCTTGCGAGGGTATATGGTTTGCCAGTGCGGAAGAACCGCCCGTCGTGGGAAAGGGCAAGGCGTCGATGTTGTCTTTCACCACGAAGGGAACACCGGTCAGTGGTCCCTTCGCGGCGGCGCGCAGATCGCGCCGTAATATCCCCGCC
>DATEJC010000243.1:0-6693 GCA_035278345.1 Bradyrhizobium sp.
CGGCACTGGAGCCGATGTGGACCTCCACCTTCTCGGCAAGAATGAGCTGGGACTGCCGGGCGCCGATCAGATCGACATACACCTCCGCCAGCAGCTCGGCGTCGAGCAGCGCGCCGTGCTTGGTGCGGCGGGAATTGTCGATCGCATAGCGTGAGCAGAGATCGTCGAGCCGGTTCGACACACCGGGATGCTTACGCCGCGCCAGCAGCAGCGTATCGACGAGACGGTCTTTCAGGATCGGCGTGCGCTTGATCCGGTCGAGTTCGGCATTGATGAAGCTGATGTCGAACGATGCGTTGTGGATCACCAGCGGCGCATCGCCGATGAAGGCCAGGAAATCTTCCACGACTTCCACGAATAACGGCTTGCTCGCCAGGAACTCGGTGGAAAGGCCGTGCACCGCAAAGGCCTCCGCCGGCATGTCCCGCTCCGGGTTCATGTAGCGGTGAAAAGTCTGCCCCGTCGGCATGCGATTGAACAGCTCGATGCAGCCGACCTCGACGAGGCGGTCGCCGCGCAGTGGATCAAGGCCTGTGGTTTCGGTATCGAGAACGATTTCGCGCATGATCCAGAAGCTTCGAAGGCGGCGAATCAGGCCCGCCGCTTCGGCATCTTAACAACGGCAGCCAGAATGTCCTTGATTTGCGCGCGCACGGGATCGAGCCCGTGCGAGGTATCCACGACGAAATCGGCGCGCTTGCGCTTCTCCGCATCGGGCACTTGCCGCGCAATGATGGAATCGAGTTTCGCCGCATCCATGGTGCCGCGCGCCAGCACCCGCTCGCGCTGCAGTTCCGGCGACGTCGTCACCACCACGACTGCATCGACGCGTTTTTCGCCGCCGGTCTCATAGAGCAACGGCACGTCGACCACGACGACGGGCACGCCGTCGCGTTCGGCATCGTCGAAGAATTTTTGCCGGCCGGCCCCTAACATGGGATGGACGATCTGCTCGAGCTGCCTCATGGCCGCGGGATCGTGCACCACGCGCTCCCCGAGCTTTTGCCGATCCACCTTGCCGTTTGCGGTCGTACCGGGAAAAGCCGCCTCGATTGCCGGGACCGCGGCTCCTTCGTAAAGCTTGTGTACCTCCGCGTCGGCATCATAAAGCGGCACGCCCGCTTCCACGAACAGTTTTCCTGTCGTGGATTTGCCCATGCCGATCGAGCCGGTGAGTCCTAGAACCAGCATTTTTCCCGTCGCATCGTTTCAGACACCGAGTAGCCCCTGGCCGCGCAGGAATGCAAGCAACGGCAATAGCGGCAGGCCAAGGATCGTAAAGTGGTCGCCCTCGATGCGCTCGAACAGGTGAACGCCCAGCCCTTCCAGCTGATAGGCGCCGACACTGGTCGTGACGGCCTCGCCCGCCGTATCCAGATAGGTTCGGATCTCCTCGCCGCTCAATTGGCGCATGGTCATGCGCGCAATCGAAACCTCGGAGAAGAGAATCTTGCCGTCGCGGGCCATCGAGATGGCCGAATGCAGCTCATGTGTATTCCCGGCCAAAGCGCGCAGCTGTTCCGCCGCCTGCGCGCGGCCCGCCGGCTTGGAGAACAATCGCCCGCCCAGCGCAAGCGTCTGGTCGGCGCCGATCACATAGCGTTCCGGCATTTTCGCCGAGACGAACAGTGCCTTTTCTTGCGCGAGCAGCGCGGCGATCTCGCCGGGCTTGAGCAGGCCGGACTTCTGCTGCACCGCGCGCTCGTCAATATCCGCAGGCACCGCCTCGAAGACGAGACCGGCATTGCCGAGCAGCATCTGCCGCGCGCGGCTTTGCGACGCCAGCACCAGCGGATCTTTGCCGCGCCAGATCGTCATGGGGAAAGGTTCATTCGGTATGCCGCGCCTTCTGCCGATCGGCATAGAGCTTCATCACGGCGGCCGCGGTCTCCTCGATCGAACGGCGGGTCACATCAAGCTGCACCCAGTCGAATTTGGCGCTGAGCCGCCGTGCATAGGCGACTTCGTCCGTCACCGCCTGGCGATCGATATATTCCTCGTTCGAAGGTGCGGCGCCCATGCTGAGCAGCCGGTTCTGCCGTACCTGGATCAGCCGCTCCGGTGTTGCATGGAGGCTGACCACCAGCGGCTTCTTCAGCGTCTCCAGCTGATGCGGCAGCGGAATGCCCGGCACCAGCGGCACATTGGCGGTGCGGATGCCGCGGTTGGCGAGATAAATCGACGTCGGTGTCTTCGAGGTGCGGGACACCCCGACCAGCACGACGTCGGCCTCTTCCAGGCCTTCGACGTGCTGACCGTCGTCATGCATCATGGTGTAATTCAGCGCATCGATGCGGGCGAAATATTCGGCGTTGAGCACGTGTTGCGCGCCGACCCGACCCGTGGTGGCCGCGCCCAGGTAAGCCTCGAACAGCTGCATCACCGGTCCGATGATCGACAGGCTCGGAATATTCATTTCCTTGCACTTGTTCTCGAGGCGATGGACCAGATCCTTCTCCAGGAGCGTGAACAAGACGATGCCAGGCGCCTCCTCGATCTCGCTCAGCACGCGATCGAGCTGCTTCTGACTGCGCACCAACGGATAGACATGCTCCACCGCGCTGACATTGGCGTATTGCGCGGCAACCGCGCGCGCCACTGTGATCAGCGTTTCACCGGTCGAGTCCGAGACCAGATGAAGATGGAAATAATTGCCTGAGGTGGGCACCAAAACCCCTGTGTATCCTGTGAGTCCCTGTGGAGCTTATCTCCGAGATCGGGCGCAGGCGCGCCGACAGCGGGATATCTCATCCGTTTCTGCACAGGGCCTTGCGGAAGGACAAGTCCAAAGCCTGGCCACGATGATAGTGAGAATATGTGGATTTGTCTCTGCGTATGCTGACGATGGAACGAGCCAAGTTGCTGACTCCGGTGGCATTATCGCAATCGACAACGAGTCCTGCCGGAATGTTGAAGGATGTGAACAATCCCCCGGCAACGGCCGCACAGCATTGTGTGAGTCCAATCAACGGCCAAGACTCTTCAAACCTTAAGAATCATAAATTTATTAGTTTAGAAGAGACTGCCTTTGCGGATATGTATCCGTCCCACGCTTGCAAGGAACGGCAGTGAGCTCGGACGATGTATGAGTGGATCAAGGCGCTGCATGTGATTGCGGTCATCTCCTGGATGGCCGGCATGCTTTATCTGCCGCGGCTGTTCGTCTATCACTGCGAGGCCGAGCCGGGCTCGAAGCAGTCCGAGACGTTCAAGGTGATGGAGCGACGGCTCCTGAAAGCGATCATCAACCCCGCGATGATCGTTACTTGGCTGGCTGGTCTTTACCTCGCTTGGTCTGCGTCCTGGTACAAATCGCCCTGGTTTCAGGCCAAGTTCGTGCTCGTGCTCATTCTGTCGGGCGTGCATGGCGCCTTTTCCCGCTGGGTAAAAGATTTCGCCGCCGACCGGAATACCCATAGTCAAAAATTCTACCGTATTATCAATGAGGTACCTACAGTTCTAATGATCCTGATCGTCATTCTGGTGATCGTCAAACCGTTCTGATCAACAAACGACCTCCTCTCTCATGCTTGCGGACCACCGTTCGATTTTCTATATTTGAGTCATCCCACCCCACGCAGGCGGATGTGGCTGCGTTCCGGTTTCTTCGCAGAACCGGCCGCCGCATCAGGTTTGAAGCCCTTACCGGCGCTTTCCTTGATTAGACCTGCGACCTTCCCTTACGCGCCTGCTTTTTCGCAAAGCTCCCTCTCCTCTCTCCAAGAATACTCCACAGGACCACCCCCATGCGGGAAATCAAACTTCAAGACCTCAAATCGAAAACGCCGGCCGAGCTCGTCTCGTTCGCGGAAGAGAACGGGGTCGAAAATGCCAGCACCATGCGCAAGCAGGAGCTGTTGTTCGCCATTCTCAAGCAGCTGTCGATCGCGGAAACCGACATCGTCGGCGAAGGCGTCGTCGAAGTCTTGTCCGACGGCTTCGGCTTCCTCCGCTCGCCCGATGCGAACTACCTGCCCGGCCCGGACGACATCTACGTCTCGCCCTCGCAGATCCGCCGCTTCGGCCTTCGCACCGGCGACACCATCGAAGGCCATATCCGCAGCCCGAAGGAAGGCGAACGCTATTTCGCGCTGCTGAAAGTCAACACACTGAATTTCGAGGACCCGGAAAAGGCCAAGCACAAGGTCAATTTCGACAACCTCACGCCGCTGTTCCCCAATCAGCGCTTCCGCATGGAGATCGATGATCCCACGCGAAAAGACCTCTCGGCGCGCGTGATCGATATCGTCGCGCCCATCGGCAAGGGCCAGCGCGCGCTGATCGTCGCGCCGCCTCGCACCGGCAAAACTGTGCTGATGCAGAACATCGCGCACTCCATCACCGCCAATCACCCCGAATGCTATCTGATCGTGCTTCTGATCGACGAGCGTCCGGAAGAAGTCACGGACATGCAGCGCTCGGTGAAGGGCGAAGTCGTATCCTCGACCTTCGACGAGCCGGCGGTACGCCATGTCCAGGTTGCGGAAATGGTGATCGAAAAGGCCAAACGCCTGGTCGAACACGGCCGCGATGTGGTGATCCTGCTCGATTCGATCACCCGCCTCGGCCGCGCCTACAACACCGTGGTGCCCTCCTCCGGCAAGGTGTTGACCGGCGGTGTCGACGCCAACGCGCTGCAGCGGCCGAAGCGATTCTTCGGCGCCGCGCGCAATATCGAGGAAGGCGGCTCGCTCACCATCATCGCCACCGCGCTGGTCGATACCGGCAGCCGCATGGACGAAGTCATCTTCGAAGAGTTCAAGGGCACCGGTAACTCCGAACTGATCCTCGACCGCAAGGTTTCGGACAAGCGCACCTTCCCGGCGATCGATATCTCGCGCTCCGGCACCCGCAAGGAAGAGCTGATCACCGATCCGCAACTGCTGAAGAAGATGTACGTGCTGCGCCGGATTCTCAATCCGATGGGTACGATGGATGCCATCGACTTCCTGCTCGATAAGCTCCGGAACACCAAGAACAACGGCGAGTTCTTCGAGTCGATGAACACGTGATGCGCAAACCCGGCGTCGGCATCCTGACGGTCGTTGCCGTCCTGGTGTCGGCCGCCGCGGCGTTCGCGCAAGACAAGCCACAAGAGAAATCGAGAAATGTTTACGGGCTGTCGATCCCTGACCGGGTCGGCAGCCTTTTTTATGCGCGGACCATCGATTTCGAATCGAAGTCGCCGGGGCTCGGCTACGCGCTGCGCTTTGGCGGCCGGCCGGGCTGGATGGTCGATGTCTATCTCTACGATCTCGGCCTGAAGACGATTCCGGCGGATGCCGATTCGGATGTGATCAAAAATCAGCTGGCGCAGGCGAGGGGCGATGTGTTCGAGCTCGGCAAGCGCGGCACCTACGCCAACGTCACCGACAAGGGCGATTTCAAGGTCTCGGCTTCCGGCGAGCCGCGCTTCATCTGCTCGAGCTTTTCGTATCTCCGCGGCGAGCGCGTGAATATCGACGTCGAGAGCTATCTCTGTCTGTCCTCGTGGCACGACAAGTTCGTTAAAGTCCGGATGACCGCGCCGAAGGGGACAATGTCTCGGTCCGACGCGACCGACTTTGTGCAAGCCTGGATCGAATTGCTGCGCTAGGGGAGGCGCAGCATGCTGCAAGGTTTGCTGCACAGCGGCTGCAACATAACGTGGCACGGAATATCCACTACATCCTTAAGACATTGAAATATAAGGAATAATATTGCAGGGCGAGGCGAGGGCAGTTTCGCCGTTCGGCCGCCGAAAATGCTGTCGCCCTTGCTGCAGTATGCAAGCACATGACGACCAGCTGATCGGAAATTGCGTTGCCTTTCCGAGGGCTCCACGACAATTAAGCGATGCACCCGCGGGACCAGACGATCTTTGCACTTTCTTCCGGACGCGCCCCCAGCGCGATCGCGATCGTGCGCGTGTCCGGCCCGGAAGCCGGGATGGCGCTCTCGGCATTGGCCGGGAAAATGCCGGCACCCAGGACCGCGACGCGGGCTTTGCTCCGGAGCGCCGACGGTCAGCCAATGGACGATGCAGTCGTGCTCTGGTTTCCGAATCCCGCCAGCGCCACCGGCGAGGACGTCGCCGAATTTCATGTTCATGGCGGACGCGCGGTGCTGGCCTCGATGTTCGCGGCCCTGTCGGCTTTCGACAATGTTCGGCCCGCGGAGCCCGGCGAATTTACCCGCCGCGCGTTTGAGAACGGCAAGCTCGATCTCACTGAAGCCGAAGGCCTCGACGATCTCATTCATGCCGACACCGACCGCCAGCGCCGCCAGGCGCTGCGGCAGCTGAAGGGTTTGCTCGGCGACAGAGCGCGCGATTGGCGCGCACAAATTATCGAGGCCTCGGCGCTGATCGAAGCCGGCATCGATTTTTCCGACGAAGGCGACGTGCCGGCGGAATTGATCGCACCGGCGCTGACGAAGATCGAAGCGCTGCTGGCCGAGATCGAGAAAGTGCTTGGCTCGCAGGGCCAGACGGAACGCTTACGCGATGGCATTGTGGTTGCGATTGCCGGCCCGCCGAATGTCGGCAAATCGACGCTGATCAATCAGCTGGCGCGCCGCGAAGTCGCGATCGTCTCGCCGCACGCCGGCACGACGCGCGACATCATCGAAGTGCAGCTCGATCTCGACGGCTATCCGGTGACCGTTATCGACACCGCGGGGATTCGCGACACCGATGATCCCGTCGAGCAGGAA
>DATEJC010000244.1:0-2637 GCA_035278345.1 Bradyrhizobium sp.
CTTTATCTGAAGCAGAACGCGGCGCGGATAAAGCCCTACAAGATCACCATCATCAAGCGCGACTCCAAGGCGCCGAACGGCGCCGAGGCCAAGGTCGCCGCGCAGGAACTGCTGACCCAGAACAAGGTCGACGTGCTGGCCGGCTGGATCTATTCGCCCGACGCGATCGCATCGGCGCCGATCGTCAATGCCGGTAAGAAGCTCGGCCTCATCATGAACGCGGCGACCTCATTCATCACCGAACTGTCGCCCTATTATGTGCGCACCTCGTTCACACTGTGGCACTCGAGCTATGCAATGGGCATCGCAGCGGTCAAGAACCTGCACGCCAAGACCGCGGTGGTTGCCTATACGGATTATCCGCCCGGCAAGGACAGCCTGGATGCTTTCAAGCTCGCCTTCGAGCAGAACGGCGGCAAGGTTTTGGACGCCATTCCGGCCGGCGGACCGGGCCAGGTCCCGGACTTTACGCCGTTCTTCCAGCGCGCCAAGGACGCGCACCCGGATGTGCTGTTCGTGTTCGTGCCGGCCGGCGACCATGCCACCGCGGTGGTCAAGACCTACGCGGCGCTCGGCATGAAGGCTGCCGGCATCAAGCTGATCGGACCAGGCGACATCGTCCAGGACATCAAGCTCCAAGCCATGGGCGACGCCGCGGTCGGTCTGATCACCATGCACCACTACAACGCCGATCTCGACAATCCGCAGAACAAGGCGTTCGTCGCCGCCTACAAGAAGGAATACGGCGCCGGCTCGACCCCGGACTTCTTCTCGGTCGGCGCCTGGGATGCCATGGCGGCGATCGTGCACGCCGTGCAGACGACCAAAGGCAAGATGGACGGCGACGCCGCGGTCAAATCGCTGCTCGGCTGGAAATACGTCAGCCCGCAGGGCCCGATCATGATCGATCCGCAGACCCGCGACATCGTCATGAACGAGTACCTCGACGAAGTGGTCAAAGGCGCCGACGGCAAGCTGCACGAGAAGGTGCTGGAGACGATCCCGAACGTCAAAGACGAGTGCAAGGCGCTCCAGTTCGGACCGTGCAAGCCGAAAAAATAAGAAGCGTAGCCCGGATGGAGCGACCCTCCTACGCTCGCTGCGCGAGCTTCGGCGGGTTCGAGTCCGCCGAAGCGCGGAGCGCGTAGGCGGAAGCGCAATCCGGGGGCGGCAAAGACGATTGCCAAGCTGATCCCGGATTACGCTTCGCTCCATCCGGGCTTCTGTAACGGGCCTCGATAAGTCAATCCCTTTGCATCATCCAATCGCCGGGGACTTGCTTCTGTACGGGATCGGCGCATGGCCGTCGCCTGATGGGGTGCGTGAGGATAGGTCGGCCAATCTACGGATGCGTGGTCGATGCCACATCCCGGATTGCGGTCTGACCTGATCCATCGTCCCGGCGAAGGGACTCCGCTTCGGAAAGGCCTGGTGTGGTGACCCGCCCGAAAACTTTTGCGTTCTCCGCGTTATGCTTGCGCAGTGACCGCCTTGGTGGTGGCGGTCGGGTTGAATTCTTTGGCGTCGGCGAGCATGCGATGCATGACGACGGCGAGCTTGCGCGCCAGCGCCACCTTGGCCTTGCGCATGCCGGCTCGCCGGGCAATGCGCATCGCCCAGCTTTTGAGCGCGGTGCAGCCCTTTAGCGGCTTGACCAGCATGACGTGAGCGGCCTGATAGAGCGCCTCGCGCACCGCGGCATCGCCGATCTTGCTGATCCTGCCGTTGCGATCGGTCTGTCCGGACTGATACTTCTTCGGCGTCAAGCCGAAATGCGCTCCGGTCTGTTTTGATGATTTGAACCGTGCCGGGTCATCGATCGCGCACGCATAGGTCAGCGCCACGATCGGCCCCACGGCGGGGGTCGTCATCAACAGCCTGGCTTGGCGGTGTCCGCGCGCGCACTGGCGCACCCGCCGCTCCAAGCCATTGAACTCGCGCAGCAGCACGGCATGGACGGTCAACAGCGCCTGGGCGATCGTCTCCAGGTTCGGCTGCCCCGCCGCCAGCTCGCGGATGCGGCCCGCAAACGTCCGTGCCGTGGTCTTGCCGACCTTGAGCCCGAACCCGCGCCATATCCCGCGCAGGCTGTTCTCCACGTCGCGAAGCTTCGACTGCACCAGCTTGCGCGCCGTCAGCATGGCGCGGACTTCCTGCGCCGCCATCGACTTGCAATGCACCGGCCGGAACCAGCCCAACCGCATCAATTGCGCAATGCCGCGCGCATCGTTGCGGTCGCTCTTGACCGGCATCGCCGAAAACGCGTCGCGCACATGCCTGGTCTCCAACAACTCAACCGCCAAACCCGCGTCCCTCATCGCCCCATAAAGCCATTGCGACAACGGACCAGCTTCCAGCCCGATCCGCGACAGCTCCAGTCCCAGCGACCGGATATATGCGATCAGCGCCACCGGCTCACTCGCTGCTTTGCCTTCCCGTACGATCTTGCCGTTGCCGTCGACAACGCAAATGCTCGACTGTTCCACTGACACGTCGATTCCGGCATAGTGCTCCATGGTCGTCTCTCCTCGATGCTTGGAGCGGCCTCGCGCCGACTCCGTCACACCATCAGTGTGAGGGACGACCACCTGCCCGCCAACCAACCCCATGGGCGGCCAGGCCCGTTACGCCATCTAC
>DATEJC010000245.1:0-5746 GCA_035278345.1 Bradyrhizobium sp.
CCCCGCGCAATGGCTTTACGGCTTACTTCGTGCTCTCCCCGGTGAGCGGCCTTTATTGTCACCGTTGCCGAGCCCGCACAGGCGGGCCGGATAGACGCCAGGGTCGCGGCGCCAGGACCACACGACTTCGCCGTACGCTGCGGCGTTTTCGTCCGGCGAGAGTGAACCCGCCTGACGCCGCAAGCGTCCATCGCAACCCGCACCACGCTTGCGTGACGATCGAGCGAACGCCCCTCATGGCGGCGCGGGCTGAGTGGATCAATAACGCAAATCCGAATTCTGGTAAAGAGAAATATTTTTGATCCAGGGACTTGACGGCTTTTGGGTGATTTGCCCGTCGTGCCGAATTTGCAACACTTGGGCTCGCTGGCGCGAACCGCCAAGATCAAGTTCCCGGGTTGCTGACCGGGCTCACACCATCGGTTTCCGGTTGCCCCCAGTTGCGCTATTGCCTTTGACGCCGAAATGATCGCCCGATCCCACGAGGCGATACAGCGCTCGTGTGAACTGTTGAACAAGACAAAGCACCTCACGACTTACCTGGGCAAGCGACACTCCGTTGTGCTGCCTCCGATGTATCGCCCGGACGAGGAAGCCTGAGCTTGAACTAGTAGACATTGCGGCTGTCTGCTAAGCTCTGGCATCACCGACCACGGCTCCGTCCTGTAGACGTCGGTGGCTGAGAGACCCGTTACGCTCCCGTCTGCACAGGGTGGGAGGAGCGCAATGCCGGACCAACTCTTGCAACGCGCCGACCGCGCAATTGCCGAAAACAAGCGACTCGTGGATGAGCTTCGGAAGTCCATCCGCAGAGCGGAGGAGCTGGACGGTAATCTGCAGTATCTGCACTGGCTGCGGATCGAGGAAGAAGAAGCCAAGGGAAACTGAGGGCTGGAAGGGCGATCGTATCCTCCCGCTCGCTCACCCGTCATACGCAAACAATTCGATCGGCTCGCTAAAACCGCGCACCGTATGTTCGCCGACGTGTTCGAGATCAAATTCGCCTTTGACCAAATCGGCGAAGGCGCGAGACAGCAGCACGTTTCTGCCGAGTTGCTTGGTCATGGCTTCCAGACGCGAGGCCATGTTGACGGCGGGGCCGATGACGGTGAAGTCGAGCCGGGTGGCCGAGCCGATATTGCCGTACATGACGTCGCCGACGTGAACGCCGATGCCGTAGTTCAGCGGCGCACGGCCGGCCTGCCCGTTGCTTTCGTTCAGGGCGGCCATGGCCTGACGGGCTTCAGCCACGGCATGCAGCAGATTGGCGCAGGCCGATGGCCGGTCGAGCGGAAAAATGGCGAGCAGGCCGTCGCCGATGAATTTCAGGATTTCCCCGCCATGTCGCGCAATCGGCTCCGACATCGCATCAAAATAGCCGTTGAGGAGATCGATGACGTCGTCGCGCGGCCAGTTGTCGGAAATCTTGGTGAAGTCGCGCAGATCGCAGATCATGATGGCGGCACGCACGGTCGTTCCGCTGCCGCGCCTGGTGGCGCCGGCCAGCACCATTTCGCCGGCGTGCGAGCCCACATAGGTTTCGAGCAGCGTTCGGGCCAGCCGGTTCTTGATGCGGATTTCGCTGACCAGCGCCAGAAACGGAATCAGCTTCAACAGACTGGCGATATGCGCGTCGCTGAATCCTCCAGGCCGGTCGGTGGCAAAGGTGACGAGGTGCCGCTTGCCAAGCGTGTGATACAGCGGCCACGCCACATAGTCGGTCAGACCCTTGGCTCGCATCTCGTCGTAAACGGCGTGCTGGCGGCCGAGCTTCGGATCGCGCTCGAGGTTTTCGCGCACCTCGGCGGCACCCTCATGAATTTCGTTGGCGGGACTGCCGATATATTCGGAACGTCCCCTGACATCGTAGTCGACGCGATCGACCGTGGCTTCGCGCATCCCGTCAGCCCACATGATCCGGGCGCCAAGCCATTGCGGATGGTGGATCAGGAAATGCAGCGTTGACCGCTTGACGGGAATGCCCGCCTGCTGGAGACGCACGCACAGCTCCGCGAAGATATTGTCGATGAAGCGCTCATCTCGTGTGCCGGACGTCAGCCAGTGCAGGACGTCGTTGTCGGAATATACGGTGCGCTTATCGATTTTTAGTGACGAGTTCATAGCTTGCCCTCGAGACGAGGAAGATCGGCAGTAGAGGGTAAGTGTGTCCCCGCCCGATAACTTCAAGTGAGCATGCTTCAAAACTTCATCGCGACCGTGGCTCGCACCGCGCGCGGCTCGGCCGGATGGACATGGCGGTCAGCGACGCCCCCGATCGGCTCGCCGGGTAAACGCGACAGATAGTAGTATTCGATCTGGTTGGTCTGGGCGTTGAATAGATTGAGCACGTCGAGCTGGACCTTAAGGCCATTGTCGAAACGGTAGCCGGCGCGCGCGCTGAAGATCAGCGAGGCAAGCGAGCGGACGCTGTCGTCCTCCATCAGCGGCCGCGGGCCGAAATAGCGCGCCTTCAGCGCGCCGAACCAGCCGGTCTCGCCGCCGAAGGTGACCGCGCCGCTCGCCACCCAGGCCGGCGCGCCCGGAATGCGATCCCCGGCCGGATCGAAATCGCTGAAGCGCGCGCGTGTATAAGCGACATCGAGATCGAAGCTCAGCCACGCCACCGGCCTGTATTTGTTGGTCCACTCCACGCCGACGCGGCGGCTCGGGCGGCTCGGCTCCGTGGTGCCGGCATCGCCGAGGAACAGGAGTTCGGAGTCGAAATCGAGCGCGAATACCGCAACCGAGCTGGTGAGTCCCTCGACTGCCTTTGTGCGGATGCCGAGTTCGGCGCCGCGCGAGCGCACCAGCAGCGGCACGCGGCCGAGCGGCGTCACCTTGTCGTTGGGATCAACCGTGATGGTGGCGCCTCTGATGTCGTTGCTGTGCAGGCCGTAACCGGCATTGCCATAGAATTCGGTCTTGAACCACGGGCCGAACACGATACCGACCTTCGGACTCGTCATCGACGCCTGTGCGTTGCCGGAATTCTCGGGCGTATCGCTCAAGACCCGTCCGGCGAAGAAGTCTTCGCGGATGCCGACCGTAGTGCGCAGCCAGTCGGTCCAGCGCGTGGTGGTGTCGGTCCAGATGCCGACATTGCCTTCCCTGACGCGATCGTCGCGCACGATCGAGCGCACGTTGCGCTCTTCCGTCTTCGACAGGCCGACATGGATGTCGTCGTAGCGGCTCTGCACGCCGACCCGGGTCTGCGTCTGAAGGCCGGCGAAACGCCAGTTGAAGGCGTGGGAGGCATCGAAGCCGCCAAGCGTGCGGCGATCGAGCTGGTTGAACTGGTCGCCGCTAACGGGGTTGTCGAGAAAATAGGTGAAATTGTTGAAGAGCTGCAGATCGGAGCGGACGACGTAGGCGCTCACCTTGCTCTGCCCGTACTCGCTCGAATGCGCCCAATTGCCGGACAGGCTGAAGTGGCTGGAGGTGCCGCCATCGGTTGGATCGAGCGTGCCGAAGCGGCCGATCATGCCTTGATCGATCGCGCGCTGTGCGACCTGGTCGGTCGAATTCCAGCCATTGGAGTAAGCCATGCCGGTCAGCGTGAGCCCGTCGGTCCTGGTGCCCTGGCTGTAGCGCAGCACGCCGTTGATCTTGCGAACATTGTCCGGCACGTCCCAGGGGCCGTTGTACTTGGCGCCCTCGATCGCCGCGAGCAACGTACCCTCACCAATAGTGGTCGACCCGGCCGACAGCGCACGTCGATAGCCGAAACTGCCAAAGGACATCTCTGCGATGTTCTTCGACAGCTTGTTGACGTAGTCGATCCCGACCGCGCCGGCCGAGCTGAAGTCGCCGACATCGGCGAAGTACGGACCTTTCCGGACATTGACCGACTGGATCAACTCCGGAATCAGGAAATTGACGTCGGCATAGCCCTGGCCGTGGCCATGGGTGGGCATGTTGACCGGCATGCCGTCCACCGTGATGGCGAGATCAGTGCCGTGATCAAGGTTGAAGCCGCGCAGAAAATACTGGCTGGCTTTGCCCTCGCCCGAATGCTGCGTGACGATGAGCCCGGGCACGATTTCCAAGGCTTCACCCGGCCGCGAGAACGGCACGGCGTTGACCTCGGCGCCGGTAAAGCGGATGGCGCTGGCGGCGCTGGGCTGCGAGGCGGCGGTCGTGTCAAAGGAGTTGCCGGGCACCATGCCGCCAGCACCCGCGGGCGGCTGATCCGATCGGGATGCGGCTATAGTCCGCGCCCTGTGATGTTGCGACGGCTTTGGCCGGGCGGCCCGCCTTGGCTGCACCGCCTCAGGAGCCGCAACGTTGACCGGCGGAAGGTGATTGTGTGGCACGGGGCTTTCGTGCGCCGCTGACGGGAGCGCGCATGCGGCAGACGAAGCGGCGGCGGAAAAAATCCGCAACAAGGCTCGACGCACCGGCATGCCCCCGCATGATACCTGCTACAGTCGCCAGCGACTGCACAAACTCGCTCAACGCTAGCAAGAACGAGTATGACGTTACAACAGCAATGTCATACCTCGGAAGTTACGGAATTATCGGATGCAACGGATCACCATCACCATCGAAGACGATCTTCTTGCCGAGATCGATGCGGCGGCAAAGGCGCGCGGCTACCAGAACCGCTCCGAGATCATGCGCGACCTCGCCCGCGCCGGCCTGCAGCAGAGCGCTCAGGATGCCGACGCTTCCGGCCAGTGCGTCGCCGCGCTGGTTTATGTCTACGACCACGCCGCGCGCGATCTTTCCAAACGTCTGGTGCAGAACTTCCACGGCCACCATGATCTCTCATTGGCAACGCTCCATGTGCATCTCGACGACGACAGCTGCATGGAGGTGACTGCGCTGAAAGGATCGAGCGGCGACGTCAGACACCTCGCCGAGCACGTCATCGCCGAGCGCGGCGTGCGCTATGGCCGCGTCGTGATGATCCCGACCGCGCCGGAGAAGAAGTCAAACGGCCGCAAGCGCGGTCGTGGCCATGGTCACAGCCACTAGGGGGTGGGCTGCACACGAGAGAGTTGTCGCGTTTCGCAAACGGTCAAATCCGCGCTGCGCACTGCGCACTACGGTTAACGACGCCTTAATTCATTTTTGGCTCGTCGGGTGTGACGAAGTAAAATTTGTAAAGCCGGGAACAGTAAGATTTGGCATGGACGAGCAAGAACTGTCAGCCCAGGAGACGTCCCTCGTGCGCACGCTTCGCCGAAGCTATGCGCGCCTGGCCGCCTGGATGACGCGAGGCAATCGCTATCCGGAGCCGGGCCGGTTGTCGGAAGAAGCGCGGACGGAGATGGCTGCGCGTACGGAGCTGCCGCCACGGCAGCCCGTGCCTCCCCGGCCCTAGAATTTCTGTCGAAGGACTTCCGGGTCGCGCCAGCGCAATCACGACGCCTTCGTCTCGTTCAGCCCACTCTGCCAGGTCGAGGGCTGCGTGCCAAAGCCGCGCTTGGCGCGGGTGCCGAGCCAGTAACCGAATTGCGGCGGCACGTTGCGGAACGGGCCGTCGACGCCGAGCTTGAGGGCGGCATCCATCGGCCAGTTCGGGTTGTTGAGGATCTCGCGGCCGACAGCGATCAGATCGGCCTGCTTGGCGCGCAGAATGTCTTCGGCCTGGTCGCCATGGATGATGAGGCCGACGGCCATGGTCATGATGTCGGCTTGGGTTTTGACATATTCCGACAGCGGCACCTGGTAGCTGTACTTGATCTCCGTGCCGAGGATCGGCGCGACGTCGGTGATGCCGCCGGAGGAACAGTCGATGACG
>DATEJC010000246.1:0-2701 GCA_035278345.1 Bradyrhizobium sp.
TCAGAACTTCTCCACCCAGGGCCGCAGCTCGATCTCCCAGGTCCAGGCGCTGCGCGGCTGCTGCAGCACGCTCCAGTAGCTCTGCGCGATCGCATCGGGATCGAGGAACGAGTCGGGACGATCGGCGGGCTCGGTGCGCACCGCGCTGCGGATGCCGCCGTCGATGACAAAATGGCCGATGTGGATGCCCTGCGGCGCCAGCTCGCGCGCCATGCTTTGCGCAAGGCCTCGCAGCGCGAACTTGCCCATCGCAAAGGGCGCGGACTGCGGATAGCCCTTGACGCTGGCGGAAGCGCCGGTGAACAGGATGGCGCCGTGCTTGTTAGGCAGCATGCGCTTTGCCGCCTGCTGCGCGACGAGAAAGCCGCCGAAGGCGCTGACATTGATGGCTTGCGCGACTTCCGCCGGCACCAGATCGAGGAACGGCCCGCGGGCGCGCGCGCTGGCGTTATAGACGACAATGTCGGGTACAGCCAACTCGCGCTCGACCAGGCCGAACAGGCGCTCGACCTCCTCGGCATTGGTCGCGTCGCACGCAAAGGCCTTTGCGCCGGTGCTTGTGCAGAGCTCGCCGAGCTTTTCGATCTTGCGCGCGGCCAGCGCCACCTTGATGCCTTCGCGCGCAAACAGCCGTGCCAGCGAGGCGCTCAGCCCTTCGCCGGCGCCGACGATCAGGGCGGTGTTGTATTTCGGTGCTGCCATGCACGCTCCCCTGTGTGACTGAGACTCGTATCTAGGGGCGCATCCCCGCAAGGCAACCTGCCGCCGCCAGAATCATGTCGAGATCGCGCTTGTCGGTCATATCTGCATATTTGGCGCGCAGCATGGCGAGCGACCGCGCGTGATACTTTTGCGGTTTCTGCGTCCACACCTCATTGCCGAGGCGGACGGAAAATTCCTCCGCGCCATCGGCGAGCGCCCTTTCATTTGCCAGCGTCCATGGCCAGAACAGCCGTCCGACCTGCCTGGTCAGGATCGGCATCAGCGTCGGCGCCAGCTGCACCCAGCTCTCGAATGCGCCTTCCGCCGTCGGCCGCAGCATGCGCTGGATCCATTCCAGCACATGCGGCGCGCCGCCTTCGATCAGTGCGCCCGTGGTCGGGTCTTTCCATAGTTCATAGAACTGTCCCCACAGGCCGAAATCGCCATAGGCTGGCCGCGCGCCGAACAAGTACGGTCGCATGGCGAGATGCGCCTCGAGCAGCCCAAGCATTTCCTGGAAGCCGCCCTCGATCTGCGGCGCGGTTGTTGCGTTGGACCCGACGAACCAGACGCGGTCGGTCATGCGGGCGCGCACCATGCCGGCCAAAGCTTCGTGCTCCGCCTCGCTTGCTCGCGGCGCACGCATCCGCGCAAGGCGGCCGGCGGAAGCGCGCTGGTCGACCTCGCGCGCCCAGCGGTAGTGAAACATCCATTTGTTGCCCCACTCGTCGCCGAACTCCTCGATCAGCATGGACATGAAGCGCGCGACGGGATCGTCGGGATGCACCGAGGGCTCCGGAAACATCTTTTCCATCTGATCGATGATGGGGGTGGAATCCTGGATGCCAGTCCCCTCGGGCGTCACCACCAGCGGGATGACCGGTATCCTGGCGTGCTTCTCATATTCGGTCTGGCTTTCCGCGTTGCGCAAAATCCACTGGTGGGGAATGGCCTTGTAGCGGAAATAGGAGCGGACTTTCACCGAGTAGGGCGACATCTCGGCGCCGATGATGCGATATCCCTCAGCCACGGGGCGCTCCTCCAATTATGCCTGTTGACCGCGCTTGGCCGTGCGGTATCGGTAATGGTCTATAACATCGACAACGGGCGGAAACGACAAGAGACAAAAATGCAGCCACGCAAGCAGGATCGCAGGGCCATTCCCGACCAGCCGGGATTGCTCGCACCCGACACGTCAGGCATGAATTTTTACCGGGCCGATCCGGCGCTGACCGATCTGCTCAGGCTGCATCTGCCCGAGGCGACCTTTCGCCACATCGAGCCGCATCTCGATCGTCTCGGCGCCATGGCCGGCGGCCATCTCGACGAATGCGCGCGGCTCGCCGACCGCCACACGCCGGTGCTTCATCAGCGCGACAAGTTCGGCCGCGATACGCAGTGGATCGAATATCACCCGGCCTATCGCGAGCTCGAGCGTGCCGCCTTCGGCGAGTTCGGCATTCACGCGATGTCGGTGAAGAAGGGCATTCTGGGCTGGCCCGACAAGTATCCGGTCGTGGCGAAACACGCTTTCACCTTCCTGTTCAACCAGGCGGAATTCGGCCTCGGTTGCCCGATCAACGTGACCGATGGCTGCGCCAAACTATTGGAGAATTTCGGCAGCGAGGCGCTGAAGGCGAAATATCTCGACGGGCTGACGCAGACCGACATGGGCAAGCTGACCCAGGGCGGCCAGTTCATGACGGAGAAGGAAGGCGGCTCCGACGTCGGCACGCTGACGACGCGGGCGGTGCAGGAAGGCGACCATTGGCGTCTATACGGCGAAAAGTGGTTCTGCTCCAATGCCGACGCCGAAGTGATCATGATCCTGGCGCGCCCGGAAGGCGCGGGTCCCGGAACGCGCGGCGTCGGCCTGTTCCTGATGCCCAGGCACCTCGATGACGGCTCGCAGAATCATTATCGGATCGTGCGGCTGAAGGACAAGCTCGGCACGCGTTCGATGGCATCCGGCGAAGCCAAGATTGAAGGCGCGATCGCC
>DATEJC010000247.1:0-12371 GCA_035278345.1 Bradyrhizobium sp.
TCGTCATCGTCGGTCTATGGCGCCAATACCAAGCTGCCCTTCGCTGTCACCGATCGCACCGACCATCCGGTCAGCCTTTACGCCGCGACGAAAAAGGCGAATGAGCTGATGGCGTATTCCTACAGCCACCTTTACCGGCTACCCGTGACGGGCATGCGGTTCTTCACCATTTACGGGCCGTGGGGCCGGCCCGACATGGCGATCTTCCTGTTCACCAAGGCGATCGTCGAGGGCAGGCCTATCCCGCTCTTCAATCACGGCAACATGCGCCGGGACTTCACCTATATCGACGATGTTACCCGCATCGTCTCGCGTCTCGTCGACCAGATTCCCCGTGAGGGCGATGCGGGAGGCGGTCCACCGGCGCGGATTTACAATATCGGCAACAATCATCCGGAACAGCTCTCCCATGTGGTAGCTGTTCTGGAGAAAGAGTTGGGCCGCACGGCCGTAAAGGATATGTTGCCGATGCAGCCGGGCGACGTGATGGAAACCTTCGCCGATGTCGGCGACCTGATGCGCGATACCGGCTTCCGGCCGCAAACTCCGATCGAAGAGGGCATTCGCCGCTTCGTGGCCTGGTATCGCGACCACTACGGGATTTGAGGCGCCGATGGACGGACGAATTGTTCCACTGATCATGTGTGGCGGCGCCGGGACGCGGCTTTGGCCGGCTTCGCGCGAAGTCCATCCGAAGCAGTTTTTGCGCTTGTTCGGTAAATACTCGACGTTCCAGGATACGCTGCTGCGCGTCTCGGATCGCGCGCTGTTCGAACGGCCGACCGTCATCACCAATGCGGCCTATCGCTTCATGGTGCTGGAGCAACTCGGCGAGATCGGACTGGAAGCCGACGTGGTGCTTGAGCCGGCACGGCGGGACAGCGGTCCTGCGATCGCCGCGGGTGCCGCCTTCGCACAAGGCCGCGACAAGGACGCGGTCGTGCTGGCGCTGGCCGCCGATCACGTGGTCCGCGATACCGCAGTCTTTGTCGCCGCCTGCCGCCAGGGGCTGGCTGCTGCAGAGGCGGGGCGCATCGTCACCTTCGGGGTTCAACCCGAGCGTGCGGCCACCGAGTACGGCTATATCAGCCCGGGCGACGCCGTTGCCGGCGTTCGCGCGGTCGCCAAGTTCGTCGAGAAGCCGGACCCCGCGACGGCCGCCGGCTATATCAAGGCCGGCTATCTCTGGAACAGCGGCAACTTCATGTTCCGCGCCTCGGTGCTGCTCGACGAATATCGCAAGGTCGATCCGCAAAGCGTTGGCATGATTACTTCCGCCGTCAGCAAGGCCGGGCGCGATCTCGGCTTCGTCACGCTCGATCCGGAAGCATTCGAAGCGGCCAAGGCGATCTCGATCGACTATGCGGTGATGGAGAAAACCTCGCTTGCCGCAGTCGTGCCGGTTGCCTGCGGCTGGTCCGATGTCGGCTCCTGGCACGCGGTGTGGGAGCTGTCGAAGAAGGACGAGCAGGGTAACGCGGCGCAGGGAACGGCGGTGTTCGAGGACTCACGTAACTGCAACGTCTCCACCGATCGGGCGCTGGTGGCGCTCGAGGGTGTCGACGATCTCGTGGTAGTCGCGACGCAGGACGCTGTGCTGGTGTCGCGCCAGAGGGACGCCAATGGATTGAAGCGCCTCGTTGCACGGTTGAAGACCATCGCGCCAGCGGTGACCGAGGACCACATCCGGGTGCATCGTCCGTGGGGATCCTATCAGTCGGTCGACAATGGCGATCGCCATCAGGTCAAGCGTATCATCGTCAAGCCGGGCGGACGGCTGTCGCTGCAGAAGCATCATCATCGCGCCGAGCACTGGATCGTGGTGCGTGGAACCGCGCAGGTGACGGTCAACGAGCTCGTCAAGACCGTGCATGAAAACGAGTCGGTCTACATTCCGATCGGCGCGGTGCATCGGCTGGAAAACCCCGGCAAGATTCAGCTCGAGCTGATCGAGGTTCAGACCGGCAGCTATTTCGGCGAGGACGACATCATCCGCATCGAGGACGATTACCGGCGCGGGTGATGGAGCAGGACCATCGCCGCGACCGTGGTTGCTGATCCGTCGGCAAGATGGATTTATGACGCACCTCAGGAACCAACCTATTGCTTGTCGGTTACACCCGGGTGTAGTTGAATGCCATCCGGGGTTGCATTGGTGATTCGCTCAGGTTAGTTCGGAAAACACCGGCCGCGCAGGGTGCGCGCCGGCAGTGTAGCGTGGTCGTTAGCAGGGCGTTTGGCAGGACCGATCAAGGCAGCGGGAAGAGATGATACTGGTCACCGGCGCTGGCGGCTTCGTTGGGACGTCGTTGGTTTCTGAAATGGCAAGACGGCGAATTCCCTGCCGCGCCGTGACGCGCCGTGGGCAGAGCCCTTTTGTCATCTCCAACATCGACGCGCACACCGACTGGGCGGCAGCGCTCGACGGCGTCGACGTCATCGTTCATCTGGCTGCGCGCGCCCACCACGACACCGACGAGGTGGCGCCCTGCGAAGAAGTGCAGATTCAGCGCAGCAATGTCGAAGCGACGCTCAACCTCGCACGGCAGGCGGCTGGTGCCGGCGTGAAGCGGTTTGTGTTCATCTCTTCCATCAAGGTCAACGGCGAGGCGAGCTTGCCGGGCCGGCCTTTCACGGCGGCTGACCGCCCCAATCCGCAAAACCAATACGCGCAGGCCAAGCTGGATTGCGAAACCGGCCTGTTTGCGTTGTCGCGGGACAGCGGGATGGAAGTGACGGTGATCCGTCCGCCGCTGGTTTACGGCCCGGGCGTCAAGGCGAATTTCAGCACCATGATGCAGTGGATCGATCGTGGCATTCCGCTGCCGCTTGGCGCCGTCAACAACAAGCGATCGTTCGTTTATGTCGGCAATCTCGTCGATCTGATCATCGTTGCCGCCGAGCATTCCCGGGCGGCCGGCGAGGTGTTCACGGTCAGCGACGGCGAAGACATGTCGACGACCGAGTTGTACCGCCGCCTTGCGCAGGCCCTGGGACGGCAGTGCTGGGTCATGCCGTTTCCGGCGTCGATGTTGAAGTTTGCCGCGACGATGCTCGGGCGGCGCGGCGTCGCCAACCGCCTGATCGACTCCCTGCAGGTCGATTTCGACAAGACCCGCAAGATTCTCGGCTGGGCGCCGCGGATCGACGTGGACGACGGCCTGAAGCAGACCGCCCGGTCTTTTCGGCAGGCCGAGCTGGCGCTTGACCCGATTGCCAGATCGGCCTAGGCGGCTCGGGCAAGGTTCCGGAGCGGGCGCGATTCTCGAATGGCCGCTCGAGCCAGCGGTCAGGTTGATGAAAAGAGCGTTCGACTTCGTGGTTGCGGCGGTGGGGCTGATCGTGCTCATGCCCGCGATGCTGATCATCGGTTACCTGGTGTCGAGATCCTCGCCGGGCGGCGCGCTGTTCGTACAGGCACGCGTGGGCAGGTCCGAGAAGCCGTTCGACTGCTACAAGTTCCGCACCATGGCGCATGGCGCGCCGGTAGCGGGCTCGCATGAAGTCGCCGCAAGCTGGGTCACGCCGATCGGCAAGCGGCTGCGTTCGCTGAAGCTCGACGAGCTGCCGCAGCTGTTCAACGTGCTGCGCGGCGACATGAGCCTCGTCGGGCCGCGACCCTGCCTGACCAACCAGGCCGAGGTCATTGCCGCGCGCCGCGCCCGCAACGTGTTCGCCATCCGTCCTGGCATCACCGGCAGCGCACAGCTCGCCGCGATCGACATGTCGACGCCGGAGAAGCTTGCCGAGGCCGACAGCCGCTACATGAAAGGCCGCAGCTTCCTCGGCGATCTCAGGATCATCGCCGCGACTGTGCTTGGCGGCGGCGCCGGAGATGCGTTGAAAGGGTGAGGGGCGCCGCGCCGGGCAATCCGGCAGTGGTGTATGATCGCCATCGCGCGCACAAAGACTCTCAAGTCCCGGCCTTGGTAACGGAATGCAGCAAATTGTGTCTTCCAGAGCCCGGGGCGGCCTGCTAAGCGGCTGACGGGGACACGCGGCGCGCTTCGCCGCATTTTTGGAATTCGCGAGCCTTTGGAATGGCTTGCGCCGGTGACATGAGGGGATTTGGATGCGAGTCGGCGTGATCGGCGCGGGCGTGATGGGGACCAATCACGCGCGCGTCCTGGGGGGACTGCCGAACACCACCTTGGTTGGGATCGTCGATCCCTTGCCCGAGCATCGGGCGCGGGCGACCGAGCATGCCGGCTGCCGCGCCTTCGAGACGCTGGATCAACTGGTTGCAGAGGGGGTCGATGCCGTCACCATCGCGGCACCCACGCATCTGCATCACGAAATCGCGCTCGCCTGCATCGATCGCAAGATCCACATCCTGGTCGAAAAGCCCGTCGCCTCCACGGTGGAGGAGGGGCGCGAGATCGTCGCTGCGGCCGCGCGCGCCGGCGTCACCTTGATGGTCGGCCATGTCGAGCGCTTCAATCCGGCGGTCGCCGCCATCAAGCAGGCGGTGGCAGGCGAGGACATTCTCTCCATCGCGATTACGCGCGTTGGTCCTTTCCCGCCGCGGATGTCCAATGTCGGCGTCGTCATCGATCTTGCCGTGCACGATATCGACCTGATCCGCTGGTTCACCGAGTCCGACATCGTCGAGGTGCAGCCGCAGCTCTCCAGCGCCGTCGCCGAGCGCGAGGACATCGCGCTGCTGCAGTTCCGCACAGCCTCGGGCGTCCTTGCGCACATCAACACCAACTGGCTGACGCCGTTCAAGGCGCGCAGCGTCACGGTAGCGACGCGGCAGAAATACATCATGGGCGATCTGCTGACGCGGCAGGTCACCGAATGCTTCGGCTTCAAGCCCGACGGCTCTTATTCGATGCGGCATCTGCCGGTCGGCCACGACGAGCCGCTGCGCGCCGAGCTGATCGCCTTCCTCAACGCGGTGCGCGCCGGCAGCGCGCCCGCGGTGACTGGCGATGAGGGTGTCGCCAGCCTCGAGATCGCGATCCGCTGTCTCGAGCATCCGTCAAGGCCTGCCGCCTCTGCCGAGCGCAAGGGCCCGCGCCGCGTCGTCGGCTGACCGTCTCCGGACATTGCAGACATCATGAACCAGCACATGCCCCCTGAACCCGTGGCCCTCTTCGATATCGGCTCGCAACGCCGCCGGCTCGGCAAGTCGATCGACGAGGCAGTCGGGCGGGTGCTCGCCCACTGCCAGTTCGTCAGCGGTCCGGAGGTGACGGCGCTGGAGCAGGCGCTCGCCGAATTCTGCGGCGCCAAGCACGTCGTGAGCTGCGCCAACGGCACCGATGCGCTGGTCATGGTGCTGATGGCGATCGGCGCCGGCAGGGGCGATGCTGTTTTCTGCCCGTCGTTTACGTTCTGCGCCACGGCATCTCCGGTGGCGCGGACCGGCGCCACGCCGTTGCTTGTCGATGTCGACGAGACCACGTTCAACATGACCGCGGCATCGCTCGCGCGTGGGGTAGCGACTGCGAAGAAGCTTGGCCTCAAGCCAAAGGCCGTGATTCCGGTCGATCTGTTCGGCCAGAGCGCCGATCATGACGCGATCGGCGAACTGGCGCGGGCGGAGGGGCTGTTCGTCCTGGACGACGCGGCGCAGAGTTTTGGCGCGACCTATCATGGCCGCAAGCTCGGTACCCTGGCCGATGCCACCACCACCAGCTTCTTCCCGACCAAGCCGCTCGGTTGTTACGGCGACGGTGGTGCGATCTTCACCGATGACGACGACCTCGCGGGCACGCTGCGCAGCATTCGTGTCCACGGCCAGGGCTCCGACAAATACGACAATATCCGGCTCGGCATGACCGGCCGGCTCGATACGATTCAGGCGGCTGTGCTGCTCGAAAAACTGAAGATCTTCGAGGACGAGATCGCCGCACGCAACGCGGTGGCGGCACGCTATACGCGCGGGCTCGGCAACGTCGTGACCGTACCGAAGCTTGCCCCTGGCTGCACCTCGGTGTGGGCGCTGTACACCATCCGCCTGCCGCAAGGTGTCGATCGCGACGGCTTTGCCGCCGCGCTGAAGGCCAAGGGCGTGCCGACCGGGATCTATTATCCAAAATCGCTGCATCAGCAGACCGCCTATCGCGATTTCCCGGTCGCGGAGGGTGGTCTGGCGTCCAGCGAGCGGCTGTCGGCTGATGTCATCAGCCTTCCGATGCACGCCTACCTCGACGAAGCGGCGCAGGAGCGCGTCATCGCCGCTGTGCGCAGCGCGCTTTAGGGTCATTCCGATGCGCCGCCTCATGCTATAGAGGCAGCGAATGCTCGGACGTATTTTCACCGTCGGCGGCTACACGCTGCTCTCCCGGCTGACCGGATTCGCGCGCGACATCATGCTCGCCGCGATCCTCGGTGCGGGCCCCGTGGCGGATGCGTTCTTCGTCGCGCTGCGGCTGCCCAATCATTTTCGCGCGATCTTCGCCGAGGGCGCCTTCAACGCGGCCTTCGTGCCGGCCTATGCGCATGTGCACGGCCAGAGCGAGACGAACGCAAAGGTCTTTGCTGGCCGCATCTTCACCTTGCTGTTCACTGCGCAGGTGGTCCTGCTCGTCGTCGCCTGGCTGTTCATGCCGCAGGTGATTGCGATCCTCGCCCCGGGGTTTGCAAAGGACCCCGAGCGCGGCCAGCTCGCGATCGAACTGACGCGGATCACCTTTCCCTATCTGTTGCTTGTCACATTGGTGACGCTCTACGGCGGCATGCTCAATGTGATGCATCGCTTTGCCAGCGCTGCGGCAGCGCCGATCTTCCTCAATCTCTCGATGATGGTGACGCTTGCGCTGGCGGCGTTCTTCCCGGGCGCCGGATATGCGGCGGCCTGGGGTGTGCTGATCGCCGGCATCCTCGAATTCCTGCTGCTCGCGGGTGATGCCTGGAAGAGCGGCATCCTGCCGCGCTTTGCCTGGCCGAGGCTTGACGAGGACATCCGCGCCTTCTTCCGCGCGCTCGGTCCCGCCACCATCGGCTCGATGGGAACGCAGATTGCGCTGTTCGCCGACACCATCATCGCGACGTTCCTTGCCGCCGGCGCGCTGTCGGCGCTCTACTACGCCGACCGTCTCAACCAGTTGCCGATCGGCGTGATCGGCATTGCGATGGGTACGGTGCTGCTGCCGGAAATGTCGCGGCGCCTGGCGGCGGGCGATTTCGACGGAGCTGCGGTCTCGCAACGCCGCGCCTTCGATTTCACGCTCTTGCTTTCGGTGCCGTTCGTCGCCGCCTTCATGGCCGTCCCCGATGCCATCATGCGGGCGATGTTCGCGCGCGGCGCCTTCACCAAGGGCGATGCGGCCGCCGCGGGCGCAACGCTCGCCGCCTATGCCATCGGGCTCATTCCCTTTGTGCTGATCAGGAGCGCGGTTGCGACCTTCTATGCCCGCAAGGATACCGCTACCCCCGTAAAGGCCGCACTAACAGGCGTTGCCGTCAACGTCGCGCTGAAGTTCGCGCTGGTCGGCTCGCTGGCGCAGATTGGCCTCGCGCTCGCTACCGCCGTCGGTGCCTGGATCAACCTCTTGCTGGTGATCGGCTTTGCGGTGCGAGCGGGTTACCTCTCCCTCGATCGGGCGCTGCTGCAGTCCTTTGCCAAATTCGTCGTCGCCGGGGCCGTTCTCGGCGCGGCGCTGTGGTTCACGGCGCGATTTGCCGCGACCGGCCTTCAGATCAGCGCCTTCCGCGACGAGGCCACGCTCGGCCTCCTGATCGGGGCGGGGGCCATCGTCTATACAGGCTCAATCCTCCTCCTGTTCGGCCGCCGCTGGCTGGTGTCCCTGATCCGCTGACGGCCCTGGCCGCGATATTGCGTTGCAACTTCCGGTGCTTGCAGCCATGCGAAAGGCGGTTTGCGCCGGGCTGCGAACCGCTGCAATATGTCGGCCGGAATCTGTACTGCAATCGGAGACAAGATGGCTGCTCCAATCAAGTTCGGTGTCGGGCAAAGCGTCCGGCGCAAGGAAGACGATGCGCTGATCCGCGGCAAGGGCCGCTACACCGACGACGTCGCGCCGCAGCCGGCGCTGCACGCGCTGATGCTGCGCTCGCCGCATGCGCACGCCAGGTACACCATCGATGCCACCAAGGCCCGCAGTCTGCCCGGCGTGTCGCTGATTCTGACCGCTGAAGACGTCAAGGACCTCGGCGACCTGCCGTGCCTGTTCAATCTTGAAGTAGATCCCTTCACCGGCACGCCATACCCGATCCTGCCGAAGGACGAGGTGCGGCATGTCGGTGACGCCGTTGCCTTCGTCGTCGCCGACACGATCGATCACGCGCGCGATGCCATCGAGGCGATCGAGGTGAACTGGACGCCGCTGCCGGCGGTGGTCGGCCTTGTCAATGCCGTCAAGAAGGGCGCGCCGCAGGTCTGGCCGGAAAAGCCCGGCAACGTCCTGTTCGACGTGCCGATCGGCGACAAGAAGGCGGCCGAGGCCGCCTTCGCCAAGGCGCATGCGGTCGCCGAGGTGCGTATCGTCAATCCGCGCGTGGTCACCAATTTCATGGAGACGCGCGCTGCGGTCTGCGAATACGACGCCAAGCGCGATCATCTGACGCTCACGGTCGGCAGCCAGGGTAGCCACCGCCTGCGCGACATCCTGTGCCAGTTCGTGCTGAAAATACCCGTCGAGAAGATGCGGGTTATCTGCCCCGACGTCGGCGGCGGCTTCGGCACAAAGCTGTTCCCGTATCGCGAATACGCGCTGATGGCGGTGGCCGCGCGCAAGCTGAAGAAGGCGGTGAAGTGGACAGCCGAGCGGTCAGAGCATTTCATGGGCGACGCACAGGGCCGCGACAACGTCACGGTCGCGCGGATGGCGCTCGCCGAGGATGGCAAATTCCTCGGCATGGATGTCGACCTGATGGGCGACATGGGCGCGTATCTGTCGACCTTCGGGCCCTACATCCCGCATGGCGGCGCCGGCATGCTGCCGGGCCTCTATGACATCCAGGCCTTCCATTGCCGCGTCCGCACCGTGTTCACCAACACCGTGCCGGTCGACGCTTATCGCGGCGCCGGACGTCCGGAAGCGGCTTACGTGGTCGAGCGTCTGGTCGACGCAGCCGCGCGAAAACTTGGCATGACGCCGGATGCGATCCGCCGCAAGAACTTCATCTCGCCGAAGGCGATGCCGTATACGACCGCGACCGGCAAGGTCTATGACTCCGGAGACTTCACCGCGCATATGAAGCGCGCGATGGAGATCGCGGGCTGGAAGGAGTTTTCCAAGCGCGCCAAGGCGGCGAAGAAGCAGGGGCTCGTCCGTGGCATTGGCCTTGCAAGCTATGTCGAGGTCTGCGGCAGCATGGGCGTCGACGAGACCGCCAAGGTCGTGCTCGACCCCAATGGCGACGTCACCATCCTGATCGGCACGCAGTCGAGCGGGCAGGGACACCATACCGCTTATGCGCAGCTCGTTGCCGAGCAGTTCGGGCTCGCGCCGGAGCGCGTGCATATCCTGCAGGGCGATACCGACCAGATCCCGACCGGACAGGGCACCGGCGGCTCGT
Organism: Bradyrhizobium sp.; assembly: GCA_035278345.1. Lineage (GTDB taxonomy): Bacteria > Pseudomonadota > Alphaproteobacteria > Rhizobiales > Xanthobacteraceae > Bradyrhizobium. The sequence continues at coordinate 9,493 of DATEJC010000247.1, forward strand.
CGTCGATTCCGTCCGGCGGCGTCTGCGTCGAGCGCGCCACGCGCGACCTCGGCAACAAGCTGAAGGAGATCGCAGCGCAAGCGCTGGAAGCCGGCATCGGCGACCTCGAGATCAGCAACGGCACCGTGCGCGTCGCCGGCACCGACCGGTCGATCAGCTTCGCGGATATCGCCAAACGTCCGGGCGTCGATCCCTCGAAGCTCAATGCCAGCTCCAGCTTCAACAGCGCCGCCGGCACCTATCCGAACGGCACGCATCTCGCCGAAGTCGAGATTGACCCTGCGACCGGCATCATCCGCATCGTCAATTATGTCATCGTCGACGATTTTGGCGTGACGCTCAATCCGCTGATGCTGGCCGGCCAGGTTCACGGCGGCGCCATGCAGGGCATCGGGCAGGCGCTGATGGAGCAGGCGATCTACAACGACAAGGACGGCCAGCTCGTCACCGGTACCTTCATGGACTATGCGTTGCCGCGCGCCGCCGACGGCCCATCCTTCGTGTTCGAGACCCACAACGTGCCCTGCACGACCAATCCGCTTGGTGTGAAGGGCGCGGGCGAGGCGGGCGCAATCGGCTCGTGTCCTGCCGTGGTCAATGCGATCGTCGAAGGGCTGTGGCGCGAGTACAAGATCGACCACATCGACATGCCCGCTACCGCGGAGCGGGTCTGGATCGCCATCCGCGAGGCGCAGCGCCAGCACAAGCTCTGACGGCGCGATTCCGGGAATATTCCGCCCTGAAGAGGGTTCGATACGATGATGTCGTTTCGAACCCGTCATTCAACAATTGGTCAAGAAAAGGTGAGGAGCTGGCAATGAGGCGTGTTGTGGTGACTGCCGCGGTGTTGGCATTGGGAATATCTGCGGTCATGGCGCAGCAGGAGATCGCGGTGCAGCAGGATAACCTGATGCGAGGGCAGGCCCGCAATCTCTACGGCGTCATGCTCAAGACCGTGAAGGGCGAGCTCAAGTACGACCAGGCCGCAATCGACAAGGCGCTGGTCGAACTCGAACAGAGCGTCGCCAAGATCGCCAAGACATTCGAGATCAATCCGAAGGAAGACGTCAAGGACGCGACTTACGGGTCGTCACAGAAGATCTGGCAGAACAAGGCGGATTTCGATGCGAAGATTCCGCCAGTCGCCAAGGCCATCGCGGACCTGAAGGGCAAGATCAAGGACACGGCAAGCCTGAAGGTTGCCTACGAGACGCTCAATACCGAGTGCAACAAGTGTCACGAGACCTATCGGGTCAAGCTGAAATAGCGCTCTCCTGCTCGGACGCAGGCGCCTGCGCGTCAAGCAGGGTTGCAAGTTGCGTGGCGTCGCTCGCTGCGAACACGGCCATCGCCTGATCGCGGCCGCGGATCGCGACTTCGGTGCGCTTCAGACCCTCCGGTTTGACGCCGGCATTGGTGCAGACGTCCTCCGAAACGATCGCCGTGCAGCTGAGCGCCTTGGTCATGTCCTGCAGGCGCGCGGCGACGTTAACGGCGTCACCGAGCGCCGTAAACACGGTGTGATCGCGAAACCCGATGTCGCCGATGATGACCTCGCCGCCGTGAATGCCGATGCCGAACTGGATCGGCTCCTGCAATTCACTGGCGAATTCGTGATTCATGTATTCGACGTTGGACGCAACCATCGCCGCCGCCCGCATCGCCTGGCGGCAGGCGGTCGCCGGATCGGTGTCGAGGCCGAACAGCGCCAACAGGCCGTCGCCGACGAACTGGTTGGGTTGGCCGCCGGCGTCGACAACGGCTTGCGATGCCGCCTCCAGGAAGCGGTTGATCAGGAATACGGTGTCGAACGGCAGCCGGGCCTCCGCCAGCTTGGTTGAGCCGCGCATGTCGATGAACATGCTGACGACGTAATGCTCCTCGCCGATATTGATGCGCTTGCGGTTGCGCACGAAATCCGCGCCGACGTTGGCGGGAAGGACCGGGATTACCGCGACATCGTTCTTCGGCCGGAGCTGGCAGGCCAATCGAATCGCGGGATTGGCGCCGGCGCCGACCCGCGAGAGCACATAGGCTTCGCGACCGCTCGGCGCGGGCAACGCGGAACGGTCGCTGATGACGCGGACGCGGCAGGTCGAGCAGCGCGCCTTGCCGCCGCAGACGCTGGCATGCGGCACGTTGAAGCGCATGCTGGTCTCGAGGATCGTCAGGCCGCGGGGCGAGCGCACCTTTCGCCCCGGATAGGAAACGGTGATCGAGCCGCGATGGCGCTCGATCAGCACCCGCGCGCCGCGTGCGGCGAAGATCAGCAGGATGGCCGCGCCGTAGATGATCGGGAAGTAGTAGAGCGTGATATCGTCGATTACGGCGCGTTGCGGCGGCGGTGTCGGCTTGATGTTCTGGACGCGCCATTGCGGATTGGCTGCGAGCTCTGTCACCTCGTGGGCGCCGCGATGCGTGCCGGTCATCGCAAGCGGCGGCAGCAGCACGGCGACCGCCAGCAGGAACGGCGCGGCCCAGCGGAAGAACGGCTTCAGCCGCAGCCAGAAATACAGGCCGATGCAGGCGTGGACCCACGCTACCGTCAGCAACACGAACTGCACCGCCACCATGTGCGGGCGATTGACCCAGTAGGCAAACAGCGGCGCCGCGTAGTTCGGCGGAGGCCGATCGAACATTACCCCGCCGAGCCGCACCACGCCGAGATGACTTGCGACCAGCAGTGGAATGCTCAGACCGAACAGGAGCTGGGTGATCTCGATCGCGGTGTAACGGAACGCCCGGCGCTGATAGAGCGCCCACAGCCCGAGCAGGAAATGAATCGTCGCCGCCGCGTAGAGCGTTAGATTGACGACCGGAATCCGCCACCACCAGATATGGAATCTGAGCCAGGCTTCCATGGTTGCGTAGGAGTAGTT
>DATEJC010000248.1:0-6968 GCA_035278345.1 Bradyrhizobium sp.
CGGCAACCCCACCAATGCCGTGCTGGAAGAGCGCGTCGCCGCACTCGAGGGCGGCACCGCGGGGCTGGCGGTCGCCTCCGGCCATGCCGCGCAGGTGGTGACGCTGCAGCAGCTGCTGATGCCGGGCGATGAATTCATCGCTGCGCGAAAACTCTATGGCGGCTCGATCAACCAGTTCACCCACGCCTTCAAGAGCTTTGGCTGGAATGTGGCATGGGCCGACCCAGATGATATCGGCAGCTTCGAGCGCGCGGTGACGCCGCGCACGAAAGCGATCTTCATCGAGTCCATCGCCAATCCCGGAGGCACCATCACCGATATCGAGGCGATCGCGGTGGTCGCGCGCAAGGCCGGCGTGCCGTTGATCGTCGACAATACGCTGGCAACGCCCTACCTCATCCGCCCGATCGACCACGGCGCCGACATCGTCGTGCATTCGCTGACCAAGTTTCTCGGCGGACACGGCAACTCGATCGGCGGCATCATCGTCGACGCCGGCACCTTCGACTGGTCGAAGGATGGCAAATATCCAATGCTGAGCGAGCCGCGCCCTGAATATCATGGCATCAGGATCCAGGAGACCTTTGGCAATTTCGCCTTTGCCATCGCCTGCCGCGTGCTCGGCCTGCGCGACCTCGGGCCGGCGCTATCGCCGTTCAACGCGTTTCTCATTCTCACCGGCATCGAGACGCTGCCGCTGCGCATGCAGAAGCACTGCGACAACGCCAGGGCCATCGCGGAATTCCTGTCAAAGCATCCGGCCGTCTCCTCGGTGAGCTATGCGGGCTTGCCCGGCGACAAGTACAACCAGCTCGCGCGCAAATATTCGCCGAAGGGCGCCGGTGCAGTGTTCACATTCAGCCTCAAGGGTGGCTATGAGGCCGGCGTCAATCTGGTGTCGAACCTGAAACTGTTCTCGCATCTGGCCAATGTCGGCGACACCCGCTCGCTGGTGATCCACCCGGCTTCCACCACCCACAGCCAACTCGACGACGCCGCCAAGGTACGTGCTGGCGCTGGCCCCGATATCGTGCGGCTGTCGATCGGCATTGAGGACAAGGAAGACCTGATCGCCGATCTGGAGCAGGCGCTGGGTGCCTAGCCACACTCGCCGTCGTTCCGGGGCTCGCGAAGCGAGAACCCGGAACCTCGAGATTCCGGGTTCGATGCTGCGCATCGCCCCGGAATGACGGCGTGTTGTAAATCCCCGTTAACCCCTCCCCGCGTGAAAACTGGCATCCTGTGCTCCCTTGGATTCGGAGCCCATCATGCTGCGCTGGATGATGCTTTTGCTGGCTGGCCTCTTCGTCGCCACCTGCGCGGAAGCGGACGAGAATGCCGTGCCAGCCAAGCCCGAAACCGCCGTGCCCGCCAAATCCCCAAGTGTGGCGCCCGCCAAGCCGAAGAGTCGCGCCTACAGCGCTGCGCGTCAGTTGCCGCCGGGCCTGCCGCGCGCCGGCTACAGCTATCGCACCACCGTGGCGCCGGCGACGCGGTACCGCGAGCCCGTCGTCGTCGAGACCGATGAAAGCCTGCTGATCACGCCGGCCTATGGTCCCGGCGGCTATCTCGCCAATCTGCCGGGCACGCCGATCCTGCCGGGCTCCTCGACCATCCCCGGCTATTACGGCCGCGCGTTCTCATATGACTATCAGGGCCCCTATTACGGCGGACCCTATGAAGGCTATTTCTGGCGCCTGCCCTATGCCTGCGGCGTCTACGGCTACTGCTAGCTGGCCTGCGCCGGCGTCAGATTCTCCGACAAGGCCGTGACGCGTCGCGGCGACAAGCGCTCCACATTCACTACCGCGATCGTCAGCACGACGATCGCTACCGCCTGATGCGAAAGCGCAAGGTCAATCGGCACCTGGTTGAGCAGCGTGAGGACGCCGAGCACGGCCTGCAACAGCACCGCGATCGCCAGCGCCCACGCTCCACCAACCACAGCCCCCGCCGCACGCGCACGCAGGGCATCGATCGCATGCCACAGCGCGACCGCGAGCAACAGATACGCCGTCATGCGGTGCTCGAACTGCACCGTCAGCACATTGTCGAACAGATTGCGCCACCAGGGCTGCTCGAAGAACAACCGCTCGGCCGATGGTATGAACGCGCCGTCGATGTCGGGCCAGGTGTTGTAGGCCCGCCCGGCGCGCAGACCGGCAACCAGCGCGCCGAAATAGATTTGCAGGAAGGTCAGCCCGAGCAATAGCTGGCTGGACAATTTCAACCGCGGCACCGCTGCAACCGATGGCCGTGCCTTCATCCGCCGCAGCGTCCAGACAACAGCGGCAAAAATCACCAGTGCGAGGATCAGATGCGCCGCTAGCCGGTATTGCGAGACTTCCGTCCGCTGCGTCAGGCCCGAGGCCACCATCCACCAGCCGACCGCGCCCTGCAGCGCGCCGAGGCCAAAGATCAGCCACAGCCGCCGCTTCAGTTCCGCAGCCAACGCGCCGCGCCAGAGGAAATAGAGGAACGGCACGAGATAGGCGGCGCCAATGAAGCGTCCGAGCAGGCGATGCGCCCATTCCCACCAGAAGATGGTCTTGAAGTCGGCCAGCGTCATGCCGGCATTGAGCTCGCGATATTGCGGGATCTTCTTGTAACCCTCGAACGCCTCATGCCACTGCGCTTCCGTCAACGGCGGCAGCGTGCCAGTCACCGGCTTCCACTCCACGATCGACAGCCCCGATTCCGTGAGTCGCGTTGCGCCGCCGACCAGCACCATCAGCGCGATCAGTGCGGCAACGCCGATCAGCCACCAGCGCACGGCGGTATTTTGGGTCGCAGGGATAGCGGAAATGCCTTGCATGAAGTGTGCTTGTTTGGTTCGGTGCGCCCCTTATAGTCCGCCCCCTCCCCGGCGCAAGCTGCGCCAGATCAAACGAATTGCACATTTCCGCATGACCATCCGCACCCGCAAGTTCCTTGGCGCCATCGCGCTGATCCTTCTGGCCGCGGTGTGGTCGCTGCTCGGCATGGCCATGGCGCAGATGCCGGCGGTCGCGAATTCCGGCTGGCTGCAGGCGGTCTATTACGTCGTGGTCGGGATCGGCTGGGTGCTGCCGGCGATGCCCATCGTCAGCTGGATGCTGCGACCTGACGTGTGAAGCGGATTGTTCCGCGTCGGCGCCACCGGCGCGAAGGTGAACCCCGACAGCAGCACCCGCATCATCCGGATCGAACCCTCGCGGCCGTCCCATGCGATGCGCGGGAGCGCGTGGAGATTGGTGCGGCCGAGCGGCTCGATCACGCCGCCGATGGTCGAGGCTCCGCTGGCAAAGCCCGCTTCCTCCGTCATGACGACATGCTGCCTCCGAAAGGCGCCGCGGTCGCCGAATGGATAGGCGAAGTGTTTGACCTCGCGGTGGAACGCCGACTCCGCCACCGCCTTGCCCATGGCGATCTCGCGCTGCGCCTCGAGATCACGCAGGCTCGACAGCGCCGGATAGTTCACCGTCGCGCTGCCGATGGTGGCGTTGGGGTCGGCGGCGATCTTCGAAAGATCGTCCCAGTTCATCCAGGCGGCGCGCGAGAGCGCCGCGATATCGGTCGAATAGCGCGTGCAGAGATCCTTGATCGCAAAGGTCCGGTCGGCCGGCGACAGTGCGCGCAGCCATTCGGAGAGGTAGTCGAACAGCTCGTATTTCGCCTGCGTCTTGTAGATCATGAAGTGCCGCTCCTTGCGGTCCATCACGAGGCTGATGCGGGTCTCGCGCGCGATCATCTCCGCTAGCGCCAGCCACCACGCTTCGCCGAGTCCGTCCGGAAAGGCGGTCGGAACGTACAGCGCAAACGGCACGTTGTGCTTTTGCAGGATCGGGTGGGCGTAAGTGGCGAAATCCTTGTAGCCGCCGTCAAAGGTCAGCGCGACGAAGCGCGTGCGCGTCGGCAGCGACATCGCGCGATCGCAGACCTCGTCCATGGAGACGATGTCGTATTTCCACCGCTTCAACGCCCGGATGGTGCGGTCGAGGAACCGCGGCGTGATCTCGTGCACCTTGTGCGGCTGGAACCGGCCCATATGGGAGGGGCGGACGTGCTGGAACCGCAGCACCGCGCCAGCCCCGCCGGTCTGGCGCTGCTTCAGCCGCGCATAGAAGCTGAAATAAGCGAGCTCCATCTGCGCCCGCTTGATGAACCAGTTTTCCGCCGCCACTCACGTCCCCGGAATGCGCCCCTTCGGCCGGGGCATTGTTATTACTCTTTGTTGACATTTCCCTGCGAAGGTCGCCCCAAGCCGAAAATGTAAACAATTTCTGACAGGTGCGCTGATGACCATGGCTGCGGCGATCGATGGCCGGACCGCCCGATCAGGCCACTGGTCGACGACGAGCCGCATTGCTTCCGTCGACATCGCCTCCGATCTCGGCAAAGCTGAGGCAAGTTGGCGTGAGCTGGAACGCCGCAACGTCACCCACACGCCCTATCAGCGTTTCGACTTCCTCGCAGCCTGGCAGCGCCAGGTCGGCGAGCACGAGGGATGCACCCCCTTCATTATCATCGCCCGCGACGCCGAGCGCCGTCCGCTGGCGCTGCTGCCGCTCGCCTGCCACCGCAGCTGCGGTGTCAATATCGCCAGCTTCATGGGCGGCAAGCATTCGACCTTCAACATGGCGCTGTGGGATCGCGATTTCGCCGCCGCCGCCACCGAAGCCGACATGGCCGCGCTGATATCGGGCATATCGGAACACTCCAGCGCCGACGTGCTGGCGCTGCACCAGCAGCCGCTGACCTGGCGCGACGTACAAAACCCGCTGGCGCTGCTGCCGCACCAACCCTCCGTCAACGACTGCCCGCTACTGGTCATGGAGCCCGGCACCGAGCCGGCGTCGCGGATCTCCAACTCGTTCCGGCGGCGGCTGAAGGGCAAGGAGCGCAAGCTGCAGCCGCAGCCCGTCCGCTATTACGTCGCCACCGAAGATGCCGACATCACCCGCCTGCTCGACTGGTTCTTCCAGATCAAGCCGCAGCGCATGGCTGAGCAAAAGCTGCCGAATGTGTTTGCCGATCCCGGCGTCGAGGATTTCGTCCGCGCCGCCTGCCTCGCCCGGCTTGAGAATGGCGGCCGCGCCATCGACATCCACGCGCTGGAATGCGAGGAGGAAGTGATCGCGATCTTTGCCGGCGTCGCCGACGGCAATCGCTTCTCCATGATGTTCAACACATACACCATGTCGGGCAATGCGAAATACAGCCCCGGCCTGATCCTGATGCGCGACATCATCGACCACTACGCTTCATCGGACTATCGCGCGCTCGATCTCGGCATCGGCTCCGACGACTACAAGCGCCTGTTCTGCAAGAACGACGAACCGATCTTCGACAGCTTCCTCCCCCTCACCGCGCGCGGCCGCATGGCCGCCTCCGCCATGGCCGGACTCAACCGCGCCAAGCGGATGGTCAAGCACAATCCGGCGCTGTTCGAGATGGCGCAAAGGCTGCGCGGCGCGCTGCGGTAGTTTCCACGCTCCCTCCACGTCAAGGCCGGGCAAACGCGCGAAGCGCGTCTTGGCGCCGGATGAGCAGGCATCCACGTCTTGGATGCCGCGCGAAGAAAGACGTGGATGGCCGGGACAAGCCCGGCCACGACGCGAACAGAAGAATCCCGTTCGCCTAGACCTTCGGCTAGGAGGTGCGCGGTATCGGCGTGTTGACTTTCTCCGGCATCCTTCGAATACTTCGCCGCAAAACAACAATACCGCGATGGGAGGATACGAATGCCGATTTCACGCCGAACGCTGCTCAAGAGCTCCGCGGCCGCGACCGCCGCACTCAGCCTCGACTGGACACGCGCGCAGGCGCAGGCCGAAACGGTCCGCATCGGCGTGATCTACGACCTGACCGGTCCGTTCGCCGCGGGCGGGTCGGTCGCCTCCTCGATTGGTGCGCAGATTGCGATCGATCTCGTCAACGAGAAGGGCGGCGTCGGCGGCAAGTACAAGATCGCGCCGATCTCCGCCGACTCCCAGAGCAAGCCGGATGTCGCGATCAACGAGGCCAATCGCCTGATCGACCAGGAAAAGGTCGACATCATCAACGGCGTCTACGCCAGCTCGCACGCCGTGCCGCTCGCCGCCAAGGTCGAGCAGCAGAAGAAGATCCTCTGGATCACCACCGCGGTCTCGACCGCCGTGTTCAAGGACAAGAACCTGCAATACGTCTTCCGCGCGCAGATTCATTCCGACCAGTACGGCCAGGCCTTTGCGAGCTTCATCACCGAGCACGCCAAGGCCAAGCTCGGCATGGAGCCGAAGGACGTCAAGGTCGCGCTGATCCACGAGGACGGGCCCTATGGCGTGGGCGTTGCCGCCGCCGACGAGGCCTATTCCAAGGAGGCAGGGCTGCAGGTCGTGCTCCGGGAAGGCTATTCGGCATCCGCGCCCGACCTTTCGGTGCTGGTCACGAAACTGAAGCGCGCCCGGCCCGACGTGATCTCGCATGCCGGCTACAACCCCGACATCACGCTTTTCCTGCGCCAGGCGCGCGAGAACGGCCTCAAGTTCAAGATGCTGTTCGGCGCCGGCGCCGGCTACAGCCAGCTCGACAAGCTGCGCGCAGCGTTCGGCGGCGACATCGACAATTTCTGCAACATCGATCCGGTGCCGGCCCAGTTGCTCGACGCCTCCAAGCTGGCGCCCGGGATCGGCGACCTGACCAAGACCATGGTCGAGCGCTACAAGCAGAAGACCAACGCCACGGACGTTCCGCCGCACTGCTCCATGGGTTTCAACCAGACATGGGTGCTGCTCAACAACGTCCTGCCCGTCGCCAAGGATAAATATGGCGGGTTCGATCCCGAAGCCGTGCGCAAGGCGGCGCTCGACGTGGATATCCCGGTGGGCGGCACCATCCAGGGTTACGGCGTCAAGTTCTTCAAGCCGGGCACGCCGATGTCCGGCCAGAACGAGCGCTCCACGCCGGTCGTGATGCAGAACGCCGGCGAGCACATCTCGGTGGTCTGG
>DATEJC010000249.1:0-6373 GCA_035278345.1 Bradyrhizobium sp.
ATTCCCCTGATCGTGCTGCCGCTGGTCGCCTTCGGCCGCTGGGTGCGGCGGCTGTCGCGCAATGCGCAGGACACGCTGGCTGATGCCTCCGCCTATGCCGGCGAGCTGGTCGGCGCGATCCGGACGGTACAGGCCTATACCGGCGAGCAGCTTGCGAAAGCGCGCTTCGGCAGCGAGGTGGAGCAGGCCTATGAAGCGGCGCGCACCTCGACCCAAGCACGCGCGGTCCTGACCGCCATCATCATCTTCATCGTCTTCACCAGCGTGGTCGCGATCCTCTGGGTCGGCTCGCATGATGTCCTGACCGGTTCGATCACGCCGGGGCGGCTCGGCCAGTTCGTGCTCTACACGGCGTTCGCGGCGACCGGCCTCGGCCAGCTCAGCGAAGTCTGGGGCGAGATATCAGCGGCGTCCGGCGCCGCCGAGCGGCTGCTCGAGATCCTGCATGTGAAGCCGGAGATTACGGCGCCCGCGGCACCACGTGCGCTGCCGCAGCCTTCGCGCGGCGACGTGAGCTTCGAAGAGGTCAGCTTCAGCTATCCCGCGCGCCCCGAAGTGCCCGCGATCGACCGCGTCTCCTTTGCGGTGAAGGCGGGAGAGAAGGTCGCGATCGTCGGTCCCTCGGGTGCGGGCAAGAGCACGCTGTTTCACCTGTTACTGCGTTTCTATGACCCGTCCTCCGGGTCGATTTCCTTCGACGGCGTGCCGGTGCGGCAGGCCGAGCCGCAAGCCGTGCGCAGCCACATCGCGCTGGTGCCGCAGGAGTCGGCGGTATTTGCCGCAAGCGCCCGGGAAAACATCCGCTTCGGCCGGCCGGAGGCCACCGACGCCGAAGTCGAGCGCGCCGCCGACATGGCGCATGCGAGCGAGTTCATCCGCCGCCTGCCGGAAGGTTTTGCAACGGCGCTCGGCGAGCGCGGCGTTACGTTGTCGGGCGGCCAGCGCCAGCGCATCGCGATCGCGCGCGCGATCCTGCGCGATGCGCCGCTCTTGCTCCTCGATGAAGCCACCTCGTCGCTCGATGCAGAATCAGAGACGTTGGTGCAGACTGCGCTGGAAGAATTGATGCGGCATCGCACTACGCTCGTGATCGCGCATCGGCTTGCGACGGTTCTGTCCTGCGATCGCATCCTGGTGCTGGACCAGGGCCGCATCGTCGAGCAGGGCACGCATGCCTCGCTGGTTGCCGCCAACGGGCTCTATGCCCGCCTGGCTCGGCTGCAATTCCAAGGTACGTAGCAGCCTCACATTCGTCATTGCGAGCGAAGCGAAGATTCCATGGGGAGTGGATAGCGACCGGGTCTGAGGCCAGACTGAGGTTGCTAAATCCATTCAACCTGGAGACGACGATGTTGCTCGATCATGCTTCCCACGGACTGACCGCTATCCATACGCATATTGGCGCAATTTTTGTGTCGTTGGAACTGAGCCGTTCGACATGGCTGGTCACATCGCTGTCGCCCGGCAAGGGCGAGAAGATGTCCAAGCACAGCGTTCCGGCCGGCGATATTGCGAGCCTGATGAAGCTGTTTGCAGAGCTGAAACGCAAGGCAGAGGCGCGGACGGGCGAGAGTTATCCGGTCATCACGATCCAGGAGGCGGGGCTGGATGGATTCTGGCTGCACCGTGTTCTGCAACAGGAGGGGATCGAGAGCCACGTGGTCGATCCGGCCTCGATCGCGACGCCGCGCCGGCGCCGGCGGGCCAAGACGGACAGGCTCGATGGCGAGACGCTGTTACGGGCGCTTCTGGCGTACAAACGTGGCGAGCCGCGGGTCTGCGCGATGGTGGTTGCGCCCTCGCCTGAAGAGGAGGACCGGCGGCGGCTTTGCCGCGAACGTCAAACGTTGATCGCCGAGCGGATCACACATGTGAACCGGATCAAGGGCCTTCTGTTCGCCCAGGGCATATCCGACTACGCGCCGTTGCGGCGCGACCGGCGGACGCGGCTTGAGGCGTTGCGCACGGGGGACGGACGCGTGCTGCCCTCGCATGTGAAGGCGCAGATCAGCCGCGAGCTTGATCGGCTCGAACTGTTGCTCGACCAGATCAAGGCGGTGAAGGCCGAGCAGGATGCGCTGCTGACCGCGGCGAGCCGACCGGCAGGCAAAAACGCCCCGCCGAACCCGGTCACGATGCTGCTGGCCCTGAAGGGAATGGGCGCGAACTTCGTCGCTGTCCTCTGGTCGGAGGCATTCTATCGCAGCTTCTCCAACCGCCGCCAGGTCGCCGCCTATGCGGGCCTCGCAGCGACGCCCTGGCAAAGCGGGGGCATCCGGCATGAGCAGGGCGTGTCGAAGGCCGGCAATCCACGGCTGCGGACCACGATGATCCAGATTGCCTGGCTGTGGATACGTCACCAGCCGAAGTCGGCCCTGACGCGCTGGTTCAAGGAGCGAAGCCAGCAGGGCCGCAAGCGCGCGATCGTGGCGCTGGCGCGCAAGCTTCTCGTGGCGTTGTGGAAGTATGTCACCCAGGGCGTCGTCATCGAGGGGGCCGCGATGAAGCCAGCCGCCTGATCCGGAACCGGGCTCCGCGGCCAGCGCCGCCGCCCGCACGCAACCAAAGAACCACAGCCCATCTGCCGAGGCTAGAAGCAGCCTCGGAAGATCCGGGTGGACGAACCGATGGATTGCATGGCTTCAAACGCCGCAACGAAGAATGGCCTCGTCCTCTCGAGCCTGCCCGCCGCAAGCGGAATCCTGGTGCAGTCGCATCAAGCGACGACCGAATGTGAGTTTGGTCTGGCAAGCAACCCAGATCGCCGAAACCGGCTCGAACCCTGATCGCAAATGCGAGGACTGCAGATGCCCTGACCCAACCGCCAACACCAGGAGCCCCTCACGGGCCCGACGCACCAAGCATGATGACGTGCTCGCTCAACTCAAGGCCAAGCCGCTGCGCGGCGGCCCTAAAGGGCCGGCCTTGACTTGATCTGCGCGCGCCATCCTGCACAGCCCGCGGTCGGGACGGAAAGGTGGCCGCAGTCGAACAAAAAGGTGACTGCTCATCCTTGACACTCACATTCCCCATGTGAGCAATCCAGAGCGCTTCCGCTGAGAAAATCTGGATTGCTTCGCTTCGCTCGCAATGACGATCAATGAGAGAGCGTTGAATCAAGCCACCATCGACAGTGCCGGCGTCGGGGCCAGCACGCAGCAATTGCGGCCCGCGGCCTTGGCGGCGTAGAGCGCCTTGTCGGCAGCATTGACGAATTCCGTCCAATCCGCTCCCGCCGCAGGCGTCACGCTCGCGATGCCGATGCTGACCGTCGAGATGGCAGGATCGTCCGACCAGCCCTGCACCTTGCGGCGGATGGTCTCGGCAATCATCATCGCATCCGCGCTTGCCGTTCCCGGCAGCAGTGCGGCGAATTCCTCGCCGCCATAGCGCGCGGCGCAGTCACCGGCGCGCTTGACCGAATCCGAGATGCAGATCGCAATCCCGACCAGCACCTGGTCGCCGGCCTGGTGGCCGTAGGTGTCGTTATAGTTCTTGAAATGGTCGGCATCGATCATGAGCAGCGACAGCGGCGTCCTGTGACGGCGGGCGCGGCGCCATTCGCCGTCGATCGCCTCATCGAATTTGCGCCGGTTCTTCAGGCCGGTCAGCGCATCGGTGGTAGCGAGCTCCTCGAGCTTGTCCTCGGCGTCGGCGCGGCGGCGGATTTCGCGCGCGAGGAACAGGGTCACCGCCAGCACGAAAAGGATCAGCACGGTCATGATCGCGCCGATCCGGATCGCCTCGGTGCGCCACAAGGCGAAGACGTCGCTCACCGGCTTGCCCACGATCACGGTGAGCGGGCTGGTGGTCGCGCCGCGCACATAGAGGCGCGGGGTGTCGTCGACAGGGCCCATGCCGGAGAAAGTCGTGCTGCCCGTTGCCATGGTCGGCTGCTTGCCGCGCGGCAGGTCGCTGAGCTTCTTGCCGATGACATCAAGGTCGAACGGCCGGCGCATGATGATGGTGCGGTCGGCGCGCAGCACACAGATGGTGTCGCCTTCGCCGAGCTGCAGCCGGCCGAACAGCTCGTGGAAATAGGTGAAGCGGATCGAGCCCGCAACCACCCCCTGGAAGCTGCCGTCGGGTCCGGTGATGCGCCGGCTCAGCACGATCGAATAGGCGCCACGATGCAGCATCGGCCGGCTGATGAAGAGGCCCACGTCGAGATGGTCGCGATGGATCTTGAAATATTCGTCGTCGGCGCGGTTCTCGGGCATGGGATCGAGCGTCGAGGCGTCCACGATGAGCTTGCCGGTCGCGTTGAACACTTCGATCGCGCCGAAATGCCTGGCAGTCGCCGCATGATCGAACAGGATGAGATGCCGGATCGGCTTGGAGACGTCGTTGATCTCCGGCATCACCATGTTGCTGGCGACCGCGCGCAGCGACAGGTCATAGACCTCGATGTTGCGGCTGATGTCGGCGTCGATGCTGGAGGCGAGATTTTCCAGGGATTGCCGGGCGGAGGTCTCCTCGCCGCGGCGCATGTTCAGCATGACGTTGGCGCAGATGGTGGAAAAGCCGATCACGGTGGCCACGGAGGAGGCGATCAGCAGTTTTGCCGATAGCCGCCAGGGCCGATCGCCCTCGATTTTCCTCCGCCGCAATCGCATACGTCTGCTCCCAATCCCCCTGCATGCGCCGGAAACCATTGAAGTCGGCTTAAGTTTGGGGACAACGCAGCGCCGATCGGTTAACGGTTTCTTTCCGGCGGCGCGGTTTTGGGCGGGCCCATATGTCGCTGGAAACGTCGCACGGCATGATACGGAGCAGATCAAGGTGAACGATTACGACCCGCTGCGCGATTATCTTAAAAAGCAGAGCTTGCCGGAGCTCGTGCTGAGTTTCGAGCAGATCGAGGAGATCATCGGTGCCGCATTGCCGCGCGCGGCGCAACGTGCCTCGTGGTGGGACAGCCTGCGCAGCCCGCAGGAGAAGATGCCGCAGCGCGAGGCCTGCCTTGCCGGCGGCTACGTCGCAACCCGCCTGCCGGACGGTAGCCGCGTCCGCTTCAAACGGCTGAAGAAGTAGAACGGCTCAGGGTGTTCGCTCAGACGGCGCCGAGCCTGACCGTCGCCTTGTCGTAGACGCCGTCGCCCATCTTGCCGGCTTCGAAAATGCCGTGCTTCTCGATCCATTCGAACGACTGCTCGTAGACTTCGCGCGAATAGGGCTCGAACACGATCCGTTCGCCCGGTCCCCAGCGCCGCGTATCCATCAGCGCGTGGAAGCGGTCGGGAAATTCGTT
The DNA here is from genome assembly GCA_035278345.1 of Bradyrhizobium sp. GTDB lineage: Bacteria > Pseudomonadota > Alphaproteobacteria > Rhizobiales > Xanthobacteraceae > Bradyrhizobium. The sequence goes on from DATEJC010000249.1 coordinate 5,252, forward strand.
CTTGTAGTAGTGGGTGTAAAGCTCCGGCCGCAGATCGATGTCGCGCTGGGCCCGCTTCAGGGCCCGGAAGTAGCGCTTGATGTCCTCCGGCGCCGGATCGCCGTTGATCATCGATGCGATCATGAAGGTGGTGTCGATGATCTTCCGGTAGCCGAGCTGCTCGGCAAGATAATAGGGGCCATTGAACAGTGCCGCGGCCTGGCTCTTGCCCTCGAACAGCAGCTCCATCCGCCGGAACAGCATGCCATCCTCGAAGGTGAGGTTGATCTTGTTCGGCGCGAGATACTGCTCGAGCGCCTGGATGGTCGAGTAATGGCTGCCCGACTGGAAGCCGACCGAGATGGGAACGCCGGCGAGATCGGCCGGTGTGCGGACTTTCGAATCGGCCGCAACGAAAATGCCTGAGGGCGCGACCGAATAGACGTCCGCATAGAGCTTGGCATGGCCGTTGGAGGCCGCAACGTTGACGGTCCAGTGACAGGCGCAGCTGACGTCGGCTTTGCGTCCCTTCTCGATGCTCTGGAAGGCGCCTTCATTCACCTTGTTGTGGTGCTGGCCTTCGGTGGAGCGGATCAGCTCGCGGAATTCATAGTCGAGCCCCTCGGCGCGGAAATAGCCCTTCTCCTCGGCGACCCATTCCTGCAGGCGGAAATGCGATTCGATCACGAATTTCGTCATGTTGGCCTCCGTGGCGGGTGGGCAGGAGCTGCCGTTTTCCCTTTGACGGCAGGATAGCAAACGGCGATCAATGATCCATGCCGAAAGAGGAATGTTTCATATGCCCATAAGGGAACGTCAGGAACTCGACTTCCGCGATCTCAGGGTGCTCGACGCGCTGATCCGCGAGGGCAGCATCACGGGCGCGGCGCAAGCGCTCGAGACCACCCAGCCGGCGATCAGCAAATTGTTGCGCCGGTTGAGGGCGCGCTTTGACGATCCGCTGGTGGTCCGCCGCGGTCGCGGCGTGCAGCCGACGACGCGCGCGGTGGAGATGTCGGCACAGATCCGCAAGCTGCTCGAGATGGCCGACAGCCTCCAGCAGCAGCGGATGCCGTTCGACCCTGAAAAGTCGGAGAAGACCTTCGGTCTTCTGCTGACCGATGTCGGCATGGTGCGCTTCCT
>DATEJC010000250.1:0-20355 GCA_035278345.1 Bradyrhizobium sp.
TCGCTCGGCGATAACATCGTCCGTAGACGCGCTTCGCGCTCCTCACCATGAGGGGATCAATCTCATCGCTCTTTAGGCCTTCGCAGCCGCCAAAGCTTCCCTTGCCGCGGCGATGTCGCCGGGTCCGCCAACGGAAACGCCGACCGCGCCGTCGGCGATGCGCTTGACGAGCCCGCTCAGCACCTTGCCGGCGCCGATCTCCAGGAAACGCGTCACGCCCTGGCCGGCCATATAAGCCACCGACTCGCGCCAGCGCACGGTGCCGGTGACCTGCTCGACCAGGCGGCGGCGGATTTCGGCGGGATCGGTGATCGGCGCGGCCAGCACGTTACAGACCAGCGGCGCGGCCGGCGCCTTGATGGTGACGTCGGCGAGCGCCTTCGCCATCGCGTCCGCGGCCGGCTGCATCAGCGCGCAATGGAAGGGCGCCGATACCGGCAGCAGCATGGCGCGCTTGGCGCCCTTGGTCTTTGCGATTTCAACCGCGCGATCGACGGCGGCCTTGTCGCCGGAGACGACGACCTGCCCGCCACCATTGTCGTTGGCAGCCTGACAGACCTGCCCCTGTGCGGCCTCATTGGCGACAGCGACGGCCGCCTCGTAATCGAGGCCAAGCAGCGCGGCCATGGCGCCGGCGCCGACCGGCACCGCTTTCTGCATGGCAAGACCGCGCGTGCGCAGCAGCCGCGCGGTATCGGAAACGCTGAGACTGCCGGCCGCCGCCAGCGCGGAATATTCGCCGAGCGAATGGCCGGCGACGAAGGCGGCATCCTTGCCCACGGAGAACCCGGCCTCGGACTCCAGCACCCGCAAGGTCGCGATGGAGACCGCCATCAGCGCGGGCTGGGCGTTTTCGGTGAGCTGCAGGGTTTCGGCCGGACCGTCCCAGATGATGGCGGTCAGCTTCTCGCCGAGCGCAGCATCAACCTCGTCGAATACCGCGCGCGCCACTGGGAAGGCCTCGGCCAGGGCCTTGCCCATGCCGACCGCCTGCGATCCCTGCCCCGGAAAAGTGAATGCTGCCGTCATCGGCGCTCCCTGAAAGTCCCGAATTCCCTTTGGAATGGGGCGTAAGTCACCGACCTCGGCGGCCATGTCAAGCCGCCCGACCCCGGCCCGGGGAATGGCGCCAGGGCGTGTGCTCGTGAATCCGGGATCGTCCGCCTCCAGGGGGTTAAGCGTAGATGTCCCGACTTATGACCCAGAGCGAACGTTTGCGACACCGCGGCGCTGATGATCCGTATTGGTAGATTGACGTTCATCGGGCGAGTGGTGATGCTCCTTCTATTGGCAAAGAAGGAGTAGTTGGCATGATATCTCGCAATATCGCTTACGGGCTTTTGATCTCTCTATTTGCCTTTGGAGCGGAGGTCGCCCCCTCGCAGGCCGCAGATGCACCGAAGGACAACAAGGGCTACACCGCGAGCAAGACGACGGTCGTCGAACTGGGCCCCGAGTTTAAGGGCATGGAAGGCCGGCAATTGAGGCTGCGCGTGCTCACAATTGAGCCGGGCGGTCACATTGGCCTGCACAATCACAAGGAACGGCCTGCCGTCGTATATTTCCTGCAAGGGACCGATACGGTCATTCGCGACGACGGCAGCTCACAGACCTTCAAGGCGGGGGATGTGACGGGCGAACCTGGCGCGACAATTCATTGGCACCGCAATGACGGCAAGGATGCCGTTATCTTTGTCACTGCCGATATCTTCAAGCCAGCGAACTAAGGCGATCGGCACAACCGGCGACGTTTCTCCGCCCGTACGCGCCTAGAACCCGCCGGCCTTCTGGTCCACGCCGACGGCCTCGCCGGGCGCTGGCTGCGCGCGAGCTGGCCCGGGCGGTCGTCGCGGTTGGGCTTGGCGGCAATGCAAGGGCGCGGATACCGGCAGTAGCATGGCGCGCGGGTGCTGCCGTCATCGGCGCTCCCTGAACGTTCCGAATTATCGTGAGATTGGGCGTAAGGCCTGCGCCCGCCGAGTGCGACCCGTTCAATTTTAAGCAATTCCTTTGCGCGCCCTTGTACAGCGGATGCCATAAATGCCCCAGAGCTGAACGGTCTTCTCAACGGCGGCCATGGCAAAGCGAGAGGTCAAGATCACACCGAGAACGGGCGCGAAGATGCGTGCGCTCAAGGTGCTCGCCCCATTGGCTCCTATTGCCATGCTGTGGCTGCTCTTCCTCACTGAGCTAATGTCCGCCGTCTTCGCGGAACAAGTCTTTTACGGCTCAAGGTCCACCCCGCTTCATTGGGTTACCTACAGAGAAGAACCTACCCTGTTCGTCTTCGTTTTCGTGATTTCGCTTGCGGGGGTCGGTTTCTTAGGCCGGGTTCTTCTAGGCCTAATTCCCAAGACAGTGTAGGCAAGATGCGGAAGATTGGGCTGACGCTCTTGTTCGGCGCGTTTACGAGCTCACTGGTTTATGTGTCAGCAGGCAGATTGTTGGAGTGGTATCGGACCGGTCAACTGTCGGTACACAAGAAGCCCGTGCTTGGTGGCCCCGACGTTGTTACATACTCAGGCGACCCAATCGCGTTCACCATAGAGTTCGATTTATACCTCTTTCTACTCACCATGGGTGCCCTTGGTGTTCTAATGACATGCAGAGACATCCTGCTCGAAATCCTGGGCCCACGAAGCCCCTTCGATTTGCAGCGAACCTATTGGTTCGTCATGCTTTCCTACTGGCTCCTCGCTGGCGGCCTTCTTATTGTTGCTGCCTTTAGCAGGGCCGCTTGAGTTGTCACCTTTTGGCTCCTTCCTTTGCGGACACGCCTTCGTCCCCCACCGATGCCCAACTCCAGGGCCCAAAATAGAGCCTATGATCACCCGTCCTAGAACCCGCCCGCCCTTTGGTCGCCGCCGACCGTTTCGCCGGCCCGCGCCCGGCGCTGGCTGCTGACGAGTTGGCCTGGCCTGTCCTCCCGATTGGGCTTGGCGGTCGCAAGCCGCAGCACGGCGAGGTAATTGGGCTGGGTTTCCATCCGCCTGGCCATGGGACTGCGCGAGAGAATGCGGTGCACGCGCGGCAGGTTGTAACAGGGGATGTAGAACAGCAAATGATGCTCGAGGTGGTAGTTCACGTAGTAAGGCGCGATGAACAGCCGCTCGAGGAAATTGGCGTGCGTGGTGCGCGTATTGCGCAGGGGATCGCTGCTGTCGGGCACGACGGCATGTTCCGCGATATTGCGGATGCGGGTGATTACCATCTGCCAGGTCAATAGCGGCACCAGCCACAATAGCGGATAGGCCCACCACACGCCGGCAGCAGTGAGGCCGGCGAACATGACCGCGTTGACCACGCATTGCGGCCCGAGCTTTTCCCAGAAATGCGCGGCCCGCCGTGACCACGGCCAGTCTGACGGCCCGAGCGCGTTAAGCAATTGCGCCTTGCGCTGCTGATAGCCGGTCTGGCCCGAAATATCGCGCCAGAATTTGCGGCGATAGCTGAGCCTGGTGATGGGGAACGGCGCCGACAGGATGAGATCGGGGTCATCATCCTGTTGGGTGCGCGCGTGATGCTGCAGATGATAGCGGCGATAGGCGCGCGTTTCGGCAAACACCGGATAGGCGCAGAACCACTGGCTCAGGAATAGGTTGGTCTTTTCATCCGGCGACAGGCAGCCATGGGCGCCGTCATGCATGAGGATCGCGAGCCCCAGCTGGCGCGAGCCGATGATGCCGACGGCGACGAGATAAGTCAGCGGATTGGGCCACCATGCCACCAATGCGATGGCGGCGACAATCAGCGCCCAGGCGTGGGCGATCAGCGCAATCCCCTTCCAGGTAAAGCGCTCGCGGACAGCGACCAGTTCGTCTTCGCTGAGGAAATCACGGGCGCGCATGCGAAGTGCGGTCATGTTTCGCTCTCCCCATCAGATGTTTCTTCCGTGACGCCGCTGCCGACCAGCCGTAGCCCGCTGCCCGCAATCTTGGTGGTGGCCTGGTCGCCCAGCACGCGCAGCATTTCTGCGGCCATTTCGTCGGACGAACGGCCCATCGCAAAACCCTCGACCATCACGCCGATGGCGAGCGCCCAGAAGCGCCGCGACGACGCATCGGGATCGCGCAGGCTGCGCCAGCCATGGCGCTCGATCTGGGCGGCATAGGCGCGCATGCCCTCGGCATGCAGCCGCTCGATGGTGCGCTCGACCAATGGCGCAAGGTCCGGCCGGCGCCGCGTCAGCGTCAGTGCCTCGGCGAAGAAGGCGACCGAGTCGGTTGCGGTGACCGTTTCCACCAGGGCCCGGGTGTAGTCCCGCGGCGTCTGCGCCCGCAGCGCGGCCTGTTCGGTGGCGCGCGCGACATAGAGCATGTCGCGGCAGGCGGCCTCGACGAACAGCGCCTCCTTGGTGCGGAAGTAATAGGTGATCTGGCTCGGGAAAGCGTCTGCGGCGGCGGCGATATCCGAGATCGAGGTTCCCGCGAGCCCCCGCTCCTTGAACAGCCGGCTGGCGCCGTCGAGCAGAAGCGAGCGCATCCGGCGCCCGGCCGTGCGCGTGGCGCGCGCAGCGTGCTTGGGATCGCCGGAAATCGGCTCGGCAGCCGTCTCGGTCCGCTTTGGGGCCATGTTTCCTACCTACGATAATTGTATGTCATACAAACAAATATTGCAAGGCGGATGTTGGCATCTACTCTCGGAGCCCAAGGCGTTCGGTGCATGGGGTTGTTTTCCATATTTTGGGGAATGGAACCCCTTTCGTGGCCGGCATGTCGGCATGACGGCCTCTGGGGCCTTAAGGGGCCGCTTTCCCTTGCCATGGCGGCCAAAATCTCTATAAGGCGCGCATCCGTGGATCCCGGCCGGGAGCTGAACGGACGGTCTCAGCAATCTCTCCTTTCAGGCGATGTTGGTGTGGCAGGGCCAGTCGGTCCGTCGTCCCGTGTTCCCGCCTTCTTGAGCTACTCCAGAGTCCTTTCCGAAGGTCTCGAAGGGCTTGACGCCGGGAGCCGCGCCAACTTTAGGAAAGGAAATCCATGCCTCTTTACGAGCATGTCTTTCTCGCGCGTCAGGACGCGAGCACCCAGCAGGTGGAAGAACTGACGACCCAGATGACCGGCATTGTCGAACAGGCCGGCGGCAAGGTCACCAAGACCGAGAACTGGGGCGTGCGCTCCCTCACCTACCGCATGAACAAGAACCGCAAGGCGCACTTCGTGCTGCTCAACATCGACGCGCCGTCCGCGGCGATCGCCGAGATCGAGCGCCAGGAGCGCATCAGCGAAGACGTGATCCGCTATCTCAGCGTCCGCGTCGAGGAACATGAAGAAGGCCCGTCGGCGATGATGCGCAAGGCCGATCGCGACCGCGAGCGTGACGATCGCGGCGGCGGTTTCCGTGGCGACCGCGAAGGCGGTTTCCGTGGCGATCGTGACGGCGGCTTCCGCGGCGACCGTGGTGACCGCGGCCCGCGCCGTCCCCGCGACGATGCCGAAACGACGGATGAGGAGTAAGAACCATGGCTGAAGCCGGTGCACGCCGTCCGTTTTTCCGCCGTCGCAAGAGCTGCCCGTTCACGGGCGCCAACGCGCCGAAGATCGACTACAAGGATTCCAAGCTGCTGATGCGTTACGTCTCTGAGCGCGGCAAGATCGTGCCGAGCCGCATCACGGCGGTGTCCGCCAAGAAGCAGCGCGAGCTCGCGCGCGCCATCAAGCGCTCGCGTTTCCTCGGCTTGCTGCCTTACGTCATTCGCTAACACTTTCCCCGCGGCGTCCGCGCCGCGGGGTCTTCTCATAAGGCTTCCGGGTCGTCCGGTCGCCGATGGTTGGGGCCAAAGGCCTCTAACCGCTCGAAAGGAGCGGGACACCCGATGATCGCGATTGCTGCCATTGCTATTGCCGCAGGCTCAGCCTCCGCGCTGATGTACGCCTCGATCATTTCGCGCGTACGACTTTCGCTCGTCCTGATTTATCTGGCGCCGCTGCCGCTGATGGTGGCGGCGATCGGCTGGGGGCCGCTTAGCGCCGCCATGGGCGGCATCGCCGCGGCCACCGCCCTTGGCCTGCTGTTCGGCCTGCCCTACGCCATCTCCTTTGTCGTGATGGCCGCGCTGCCGGCTTGGTGGCTGGGCCATCTCGTCATGCTCGGCCGGCCGATAGCGAACACCGCCCATGCCGGCAATGGCGCTGCGCCGCCGGCGCAGGCGATGGAATGGTATCCGACCGGCCGCCTGCTGCTCTGGATCTCGGGATTTGCCGTTCTCATCACCATGGCGGCGCTGCTCACGATCGGCAGTGATGCGGCGGAGATTTCGCAAGCGATGAAGCGTGGCATGCTTGAAATATTCAAGGCAGGCGGCGTCGAGATATCGACAGACATGGACCGTGCCATCGACCTGTTTGTGGCGACCGTGCCGACAGTGGTGGCAATCACCTTCGTGAAGATGCTGACGGTCAATTTGTGGCTCGCCGCGAAGATCACCGCAACTTCCGGCCGGCTCAACCGCCCCTGGCCCGACATCAGAAGCACGATGCTTCCGCCGATGACGCTGGTCGCGCTCTGCGTAGCGCTCGCTTTGTGCTTCACCGGCGGAATACCCGCGCTGCTGGCGCAGGTCGTCGCCAGCGCGCTCCTGATGGCCTATGCGCTGACCGGCTTTGCGGTGCTCCATACGTTGACGCTGGCCTCAACCAGCCGCGCCATCTGGCTCGGGCTGACCTACGCGATCATGCTGGCCTTCCCGTGGCTGTTGCTGATCATGGTTGCGCTTGGCCTTGCCGACGCCCTCTTCGGATTCCGTGAGCGCTTCATGCGCACGCGGCCGCCGCCTTTGCCCGCTTCATAAGCGTTTCACCACCCCTTTCTTACCGATCATTCAAAGGAGTACGAAAATGGAAGTCATCTTGCTGGAACGTGTGGCCAAGCTCGGCCAGATGGGAGAAGTCGTCAAAGTGCGCGACGGCTTCGCCCGCAATTTCCTGCTCAAGCGCGGCAAGGCGCTGCGCGCCACCGCCGAGAACCGCGCCAAGTATGACGGCATGAAGGCCGAGCTCGAGGCCAACAACATCAAGGCCAAGTCGGAAGCGAGCAAGGTCGCCGAGAAGATCGACGGCAAGGAAATCGTGATCATTCGCCAGGCCGCGGAATCCGGCCAGCTGTTCGGCTCGGTCTCGGTGCGCGACATCGTTGAGGCCCTGGCCGCCGACGGCATCACGGTTTCCCGTCCGCAGGTCTGGCTGGATTCCCCGATCAAGGTGATCGGCCAGAAGAAGGTGACGATTGCCGTGCACCCCGAGGTCGAGACCTCCATCACCGTCTTCGTGGCGCGCAGCGCGGACGAAGCCGCGCGCATCAAGCGCGGCGAGGACATCTCGACCCGCCAGGAAGACCAGGACGCCGCGGCGGAGGCGATTGCCGCTGCCGGCGAATTCTTCGATCCCGAGGCGCAGCACGAGGACGTCCAGCCGGCGGCCGCTCCCGCCGAGAAGGCCGAGTAATCGCGCTTCGTTTGCGACATCAGGCCCGGCCGCCTCAAGCGGCCGGGCTCTGGATTGGCAGAGCCGACTTTTCGTCCAGCATCGCGATCGACGCCAGCGCCGTCGCCGTGTGCTTCTCTTTGCCGTCGGTGATGCAGAACACATCAGCTGCAACGACGGCGACCTGCCGCCCCGGCTTGATCACGCGTGCGCGGCAAATCAATCGTTCGCCGATGGCGGGCGACAGCAGGTTCAGCTTGTACTCGGCGGTCAGCGCTGATTGACCCCGCGAGGCGGCGGCCGCGATCGTCGTTGCATTGTCGACGAGGAAGGCGGTGACGCCGCCGTGGAATAGGCCGTTCTGCTGCAACAGCTCCGGCCGCCGCTCCACTTCCAGCGTGCAGGTGCCGCGCGCAAGCTCCGACAGCTCGGCGCCGACATGGGCCATAAAGCCCTGGCGGCCGACGCTGTCGCGGATGCGCGTGGCGATCGGGGCGAATTCGGCGTCCTGTGACGACGTCATTGTTTTTCTCCGGTGTTGTCTGGCGTGACGAGCGCGCGAATGGCGCAGGCGATCAATGTGTCGGCCTGCGCGCGCGGATCGGATCGGTCGCGGCCGGACAGCCAGGCGCGGCAAAACACCTGCGCCGGTCCCACGATCTGGCTGAAGAACAAGGTCGCGCTCATCGGAAACAATTCGCCGCGCGCGATCAGCGGCGCTCGCCAGCGCTCGACGCCTTCGGCGAGCCGCGAATTTTCGCTGCGCTGGGCATCGCGCACCTCCTCGCTCCATTCGGCGCGGGAAATCTCGAACAGGAAGCGCGCCTCGCGGCGGTTGTTCACGACCCAGTCGAGATGGGCGCGGATCAGCCGCGCGATGCCCTCGCCTGCGCCGGGATGGGAAGCGAGCGCGGCCACCACGCTGGCGTGGTAGCGCTGCAGGATCTCCAGAAACAGCGTGCCGGCGAGCTCCTTCTTCGAGCCGAAGAAATGGAAAAAGCTGCCATTGGACGCGCGCGCCAGATTGCGGATCGCAGCCACCGTCGCGCCTTCGAAACCGTCGCGCTCGAAAACGGTGAGGCCTGCGGCCAAGAGGTCGTCCCGGACGGTCGTGGTCATGAAATCTTCCGGTGGTCGCTGTAGATCAACACTCTAGAGCAATACTCTAGACGTGGTCAAGCGCATGCGCCGAGGCGATCGGCGAACCCGGACTATTGCGAAATTGGGACTGTCGGAGGCCCTGCCGGAGGCACGGGAGGCAGCGCGGGCGCCGCCGCAACCGCAGGCGGCTTCGGAAACTCCATGATCGGCTTGAGCTGCTCGGCGGCAGGCGCTGGCGCCGCCTCGGGGGCCTGTACCGGCGGCGTCGATGAACCGCCCGGCGCAGGCGAGGCCGTGGCCGGAGCCGCGGCGGTTGCGGCGGGCGCTGGCGTCACTGGCGGCACCGGATCGGGCCGCGTCGAAACGGGTTCGCCCGCACCTTCCTTGGACGGTTCCACCTTGGCGGACTCGGTCTTGGCGGCTTCAGACTTGGCGGCTTCAGACTTGGTGGCTTCAGACTTGGCCCCTTCAGATTTGGCGGCTTCAGCCTTGTCGGATTCGGGCTTGGCAGATTCCGTCTTGGCAGTTTCCGTCTTGGGAGTTTCCGTCCTGGACGTTTCCGTCTTGGGCTCGGCGGCCGGCTTGGCGTCCTCCTCGCGCTTGGCGGTCTCCTTCGGTGGCTCGGCGGCAGGCTCGGTGCGCGCCGGCTCCGCCGGGCGACCTTTCTTGCCCCTGTCCTTCTTGCCCTTGTCGGTCGTCGCGTGCGCCGGCATGTCGGGCCGCATCACGTCAGTCGACTCGCCGGCCTGCGGCAGGCGTGCCTGATGCTTTGCACCCTGATCGGCGGGTGCGCGCGTGGCTTCCTTGGTGCCGCCTTCCTTCGCTCCTTCCTTCGCTCCTTCCTTGGCCCCGTCCTTGCCCTTGGCTTCCTTGCCCTGGAAGCGCGTATCGGTCGCGCCATTGGAGACCAGGTAGGACGACAGCACCGAGGCCATGTCGCTGGAGGTAGTGTAATGCTGGCGGAGGAAGCCGGGCAGCGAGGATGCCGGCACGCTCTTCAGCAGGCCGCGCGGCGATTTGTGACAGGCATTGCAGGTGCCGGCGAAAATCTGCGCCGGCGATTTGCCCGCCTCGAGATTTTCCACTGCGTGCACCGCCACCGCCGTAAGACAGCCGATCAGAAGCGTCACCGTCGCCAGCCTGAGCGCTCGGCTCAACATCCCCAGTCCTTCTCCGTACAGGCAATCCTCGCCCGATATCGCAGGCGATATGGGCGGCGGCGGGTCACCTTTTAGCCGATTATCGTGCGAATGGAAGCCGACTTGTGACGCATCTGCGTGAAGTCCCCATTCCCGAATAACCGCTTTGACTACAATGCAGTAGCAGGTCTGCCTGATCGCCATTATCATTTGGAACTGGTGCAGGGGCGGCCCGTTGACGGATCGGCCTCATATGTGACGGCCGCTCCATTGGTGCTTCGATGGATCGTTTGTTGCGTTTCGTTCTCAGTCATTTCATCCGCCGCGGTAGTCTGACCTTCACCACGGCGGGCGGGACCACGTTCACCTGCGGCGACGGCACGGGCCAGCAGGTCTCGGCGCGCTTCACGACAGCAGGCGCGGCCCGGCGAATCCTGTTCAATCCCGAACTGGCGCTCGGCGAAGCCTGGATGGACGGCACCTTCGTGGTCGAGAACGGCTCGATATCAGATGTGCTGGCCATCGTCATGGACCAGCCGGAAGTCATGCCCGGCCTTGCCAAGCCAAGATGGTGGCTGCGCTATCTCATCCGCCACTTGAAGCAGTTCAATCCGCGCAGCCGCGCCAGGAACAATGTCGCCCACCACTACGACCTCGACGGGCGTCTGTATTCCTTATTCCTCGACGCAGACCGGCAATATAGCTGCGCCTATTTCCAGACACCGGACACGACGCTGGACGATGCCCAGCTCGCCAAGAAGCGCCACCTTGCCGCAAAACTCCTGATCCGTCGGCGTGACCGCGTGCTCGACATCGGCTGCGGCTGGGGCGGGCTTGGCCTCTATCTGGCTGACATGGCCGACGCCAACGTCACCGGCATCACGCTGTCGGCGGAGCAATTTCAGGCGGCGAATGCGCGGGCGGCCGAAAAGCACCTCTCGGACTCGGCGCGCTTCCTGTTGCAGGACTATCGCGACGTGACAGGCCCGTTCGACCGCATCGTATCGGTCGGCATGTTCGAACATGTCGGGGTCGATTTTTACGAGACCTATTTCCGCCGCTGCGCCGAACTGCTCACTGATGACGGCGTCATGCTGCTGCATTCGATCGGCCGCTCTACCGGTCCCGACGTCACCAGCCCCTGGATCACCAAATACATCTTCCCCGGCGGCTATATTCCCGCCGTTTCCGAGGTCATGCCTGCCATCGAGCGCGCCGGCCTCCTGGTTTGCGACATCGAGATCCTGCGGCTGCATTATGCGGAAACGCTGAAAGCCTGGCGCGAGCGCTTCATGGCCCGCCGCGAGGAGGCGGTACGGTTGTACGACGAACGCTTTGCGCGGATGTGGGAGTTTTACCTGGCCTGCTCGGAAATGGCGTTCAGGAAGCAGAACCTGATGGTGATGCAGGTCCAGCTCACCAAGCGCCAGGGCGTAGTGCCGATGACACGCGATTACATCGCCAACGAGGAGGCAAGATTGCGCCGCCGGGAACGCCATGCCCGTCCGCGGCTGCAGATTGCCGGTGAATAACCCAGGTCTAACCGGAGCTTAGTTCCGCAAGCTGAAGGGCGATGCGAAGCGCGGCTGCGCCGGCAAAGCGAGCTGGGCGCGGAAGGCCGCAAGCGTCGGGCCGTCGCAGGGCTCACCCCGCCGCGCGGGCTGCGCGACATCTTCCATGGCTTCGACCAGCGCCGCGAGCCACAGCCGCTCGCCGTCACCGCCGCGCCAGGCAAACTCACGCCGTGAAAACTGAAGCCGTTGGCCCATCGATCTGACCCTGTCCCAGCGCCCCTGATCCAATTCCGGCGCCCAAAATCCGTTCCCGGAACCCAACGCTAAAGAAAACGCACCCGGTGTGACCTGCTTCACAAATGGATTCCGTGGCCGGGCGTAAACGACCGATATGGCCCATAGAACGTACGAACCCTTGATCGACCTCGATCCGCAGCGCGACCTTGGAACCGACTACATCCTGATCGCCACCGGGGTGGGTGCCGCGCTGATCGCGCTGGTCTATCTGCTTGTGACCTGACCGAAGCGGAAAGACCTGTTCAAAGCGCGCCCTCACCCGTCGATGGGTCTTGCGGGGCTGCGCAAAGGTTCAGCCTGCCTGGCAAAGTTCTGGAACTTCGACCGAACGCCGCCCGCCTTCGGCCGGAATTTTGTCAAAAGCCGTCAAGTCCAATACTTCTGCCTCTTTGGATACGCACATCGCGTTTGTGGGAATCGTGCATAAGGCACGGACACCCTTCCTCCGGCCGCGCGGGAGGCGCTTTATCGCCGCCCCGGGCTCAAACATTCCCAATAACGACCAAATCCGAAGAACAATTCGTCCATGGCCTTGACTGATTCGAACGTCCTCAAGCTCGCGCCCGATGCGGCCACCCCGGCCTACCGGAGCGCCCCGCACAATATCGAGGCGGAGCAGAGCCTGCTGGGCGCGATCCTGGTCAACAATGACGCCTTCTACCGGGTCTCGGACTTTCTCGAGCCCAGGCACTACTTCGAGCCGCTGCATCAGACCATCTTCGAGACCGCCGGCAGCCTGATCCGGATGGGCAAGGTCGCGACCCCCGTGACCCTGAAGACGTTCCTGCCGGCCGACACCGACATCGGCGGCATGACGGTCGGCCAATACCTCGCCCGCCTCGCGGCCGAGGCCACCACCATCATCAACGCCCAGGATTACGGGCGTACCATCTACGAGCTCTCGTTGCGCCGCGACCTGATCCGGATCGGCGAGGACATGGTCAATGTCGCCTATGACGCACCGGTCGACTTCGCCCCACGCGCCCAAATCGAGGACGCGGAGCGCCAGCTTTACGAACTCGCCGAGGCAGGCCGCTATGACGGCGGCTTCCAGAAATTCTCACAGGCCCTCACTGTCGCGGTGGACATGGCCGCAAAGGCCTTCCAGCGCGACGGCAAGCTGTCGGGCATCGCGACGGGTCTGCGCGACCTCGACACCAAGATGGGCGGGTTGCAGCAGTCGGACCTCATCATCGTCGCCGGCCGCCCTGGCATGGGCAAGACGTCGCTCGCCACCAACATCGCCTACAATGTTGCCAAGGCCTATGTCGGCGAGGTGCAGGCCGACGGCACGACCCGGGCCGTCAATGGCGGCGTGGTCGGCTTCTTCTCCTGCGAAATGTCGGCCGAACAGCTCGCCACTCGCATCATCGCCGAGCGCACCGGCATTCCCTCGAGTTCAATCCGCCGCGGCGGCATCAGCGAGGCCGATTTCGAGAAGATCCGCGACTATTCGATCGAGCTGCAGTCCCTGCCCTTCTTCGTCGACGAGACTGGCGGCCTCTCGATCGCGCAGCTGATGGCGCGCGCCCGCCGGTTGAAGCGGCAGAAGGGCCTCGATTTGATCGTGATCGACTACATCCAGCTGTTGTCCGGCTCGGGCAAGCGCGCCAGTGACAGCCGCGTGCAGGAAATCACGGAGATCACCACCAGCCTTAAAGCCTTGGCGAAAGAGCTCAACGTCCCCATCATCGCGCTGTCGCAGCTGTCGCGTCAGGTCGAAAGCCGCGACGACAAGCGCCCGCAGCTGTCAGACCTGCGTGAATCCGGCTCGATCGAGCAGGACGCCGACGTCGTAATGTTCGTGTTCCGCGAGGAATACTACCTCGCCATGAAAGAGCCGCGGCCAGGAACCGAGGAACATTCCAAATGGCAGGCCGACATGGAGCGGGCGCTCGGGAGGGCCGAGGTCATCATCGGCAAGCAGCGTCACGGCCCCACTGGCACGGTCGAATTGCACTTCGACGCCTCGGTCACGCGGTTCGGCGACCTCGTGCAGACCAGCCACCTGCCGGATCGCGCCTATTGACCGCCGCTGGGCGTGGTTGAACCGGTCAACCCGCCCACGTAAAATGCGGCATGAACATCGCGTCCGATCCGAAATCCCTGCTCTCGCCCGAGGCCAATCAGGCGGCAGCGCACGCCACCGCGACCGGCATCCTCACCGTCGATCTCGACGCCATCGTCGCCAATTGGCGCAAGCTGGAGAAAACCGCGGTTCCCGCCGAATGCGCCGGCGTGGTCAAGGCCAATGCCTATGGCTGCGGCGCGGAACAAGTGGCGCGCGCGCTGGCCAACGCCGGTTGCAAGACGTTTTTTGTCGCCACGCTGGATGAAGCCAGGGTCGTCCGCGGCGCCGTGCCGGAATCGGCCGCGATCTATGCGCTCGACGGCTATTTCCAGAATTCCGGCGAGGCCTACGCCAGGATCAACTGCAGGCCCGTAATCGGCGACCTCAACGAGCTCGCCGAATGGGATGTGTTCTGCCGTCGCTCCGGTTGGAACGGTGGCGCCGCCATTCATATCGACACCGGCATGAACCGGCTTGGAATGACGATCGCGGAAGCCCAGGCTATCATCCCTCGCATCAACGCCGGCGATCACGGCATCACGCTCGTGATGAGCCACCTCGTCTCCGCCGAGCAGCTCCACAGCAGCATCAATGCCAAACAGCTGACAACGTTTCGTGAGATCGCCAGCCTGTTCTCGGGCGTGCCGGCCGCGCTGTCGAACTCGTCGGGCATCTTCCTCGGCCCGCAATACCAGTTCGACCTGGTCCGCCCGGGCGCGGCACTCTATGGCGTCAACCCGACGCCGGAGGCCGACAACCCGATGCAGCCCGTAGTCGACCTCAAGGCGCGCATCGTGCAGATCCGCAATATCGAGCGCGGCGAAACAGTGGGATATGGCGGCACATGGACCGCACGGCGGCCAACCAGGCTCGCGATCGTTTCGGCCGGCTATGCCGACGGCTATTTCCGCGCAGCCAGCGCCAACGACGGCACCCGCGGCGCCGAGGTCGTGGTTGCCGGCAAGCGCTGCCCGATCGCCGGCCGCGTCTCCATGGACCTGATGGCGATCGACGTCACCGACCTCGACAAGAATGCGGTGCGCCGCGGCCACATGGTGACGCTGATCGGCGAAGGCATCACCCTCGACGAGCTCGCGCATCATTTCGGCACCATCGGCTATGAGGTGCTGACCAGCCTCGGCCGCCGCTATGCCCGCGTCTACAAGGGCGGCGAGGCCAAGGCGGAGCCGACTGCTCCCGCGGCGGAAGCTGCAGCGGCCGCGCCGGGCGCAGCGACACCGCCGCCCGTGCCATCGGAGACAGCATCCCCCGACAAGGCATGAAGGTCGCCACCTTCAACATCAATAACGTCAACAAGCGGCTGCCGAACCTGCTGCGCTGGCTGCGCACCGCCAGGCCCGATGTCGTCGCGCTGCAGGAACTGAAGGCGACCGACGCCGAGTTTCCCGCCGCAGCCTTCGAGAAGGCCGGCTATGGTGCGGTGTGGCGCGGGCAAAAGAGCTGGAATGGTGTTGCCATCCTCGCGCGCAAGGCCGAGCCGATCCTGATCCGCAATGCCCTGCCCGGCGACGCCGGGGATCGCGAGGCGCGTTATCTCGAGGCCGCCGTGCGCGGCATCGTCATCACCAGCATCTATCTTCCGAACGGCAATCCTCAGCCCGGACCGAAATTCGACACCAAGCTCGCCTGGTTCAAGCGCCTGCGCACGCACGCCGCAAAGTTCATCAAGCAGGAGATCCCGGTCGTGCTCGCCGGCGACTACAATGTCGCGCCGACGCCCTTCGACATCTATCCGACGCGCTCCTGGGACAAGGACGCGCTGATCCAGCCCAAGAGCCGCGCCGCCTTTGCTGCGCTCATGGACCAGGGCTGGACGGATGCGATCCGCGAACTGCATCCGAAGCAACCGATGTACACGTTCTGGGACTACATGCGGAATCGCTGGCCGCGCGATGCGGGACTGCGGCTCGACCATCTCCTGCTCAGCCCCGCGCTGGCGGGCCGCCTGCAAAAGGCCGGCGTCGACCGAAAAGTCCGCGGCGAGGAAGGCGCCAGCGACCACGCCCCGGCATGGGTGGTCTTGAACTAAAACGTCAATTCGTCACGTCCGCTTTGCCCCCGAGAGCGACCGCAGGGCGGACATCGACCCGTGTCCGCAATGGGCCAAATAGCTGCCCACAACGTTAAGACGGCGGCGCGCACTTCGAAACTAACACCGGCACGTCCGGTCGAATCTTCCGTGCCAACGCGACGCGCTCGTTCCAATCGAAAGTAAAAAAAGGCGAAAACCTTCTGAGAAGCAGTGCTACACTCCGCCTATGAAAACGTTTTCAGATAAGGTCCGCAACATCGTTCGCAAGATCCCAAAAGGGAAGACCATGACGTACAAAGCTGTCGCTGCTAAAGCCGGCAATCCGAAAGCTGCACGCGCGGTTGGTGCCATAATGCGCACGAATTACGACCCATCGATCCCGTGTCATCGCGTTATTGCAAGCGACGGCTCAATGCGCGGCTACGTTCGTCCGCGCCGTCGGCCGGCCCAACAATGATCCGCTTGACAGGGAGCTTCACCGCTGTATCGCGGAAGAAGGTGACGTAGCGCGCTTTACCGCTGCTTCGGGTCAAAACCAGCCATGTTCTGACCGAGCAAAGATTTCTGCTTAACCCCCAAAAGCCGGCATCTGCGCCTTTGTGAGTACACGCTCCAGTCACCACAAATTCTTGCCGTCGATTACCGTCACCGGCACTGCGTCGAGATCGAAATCGTCGAACAGGTGCGAATTGACACCGATCTTGGGCTTGTCGAAGTCAGGCTTGCCGCTCGACCAGTCCGGCGACTCCGAGAATGTGCCGCAGCCGCAATTGGCGCAGAAATGATGCTTGACCGTGCGGCTTTGCCAAAGGTACGTCGCGATATTCTCGGGCGGCGAAGTCAGGCGAAACTGCGCCGGCGTGTAGTAGGCCCACAGCGCACCGCGTTTTGAGCACAGCGAGCAGGTGCAGCGGGTCACGCTGGCCGGCGCTTCGGTCACCTCGAATTGCGTGTTGCCGCAGTGGCAGCTTCCCTTGAGTGGCACGACCGCTCCCCTTGCTGATGACTTGACGTGGCCGACTTCATACCCCGGCCCTGCTGCCAGCCTGCTGTCAGCAGTCGCCGCAGCCCCCTGCTCCATCCCCTCATGGTGAGGAGGCGCTTGCGCCGTCTCGAACCATGAGGCCACACTACGGCCTCATCCTTCGAGACGCCGCGCCCGGGCCCGGCTCCTCAGGATGAGGAGTAACTTTCGTGGGCTTCCTCTTTGTCCTCATCGTCGGCCTGCTCGCCGGCACCATTTCCGGCATCGTCGGCACCGGCTCGTCGATCATGCTGATGCCGGTGCTCGTCTATCAATATGGGCCGAAGGAAGCTGTCCCCATTATGGCGGTTGCCGCCGTGATGGCCAACCTCTCGCGCATCCTCGCCTGGTGGCGCGAGGTGGACTGGCGCGCCTGCGCGGCTTACTCCGTGACGGGAATTCCAGCCGCCGCGCTCGGCGCGCGCACGCTGCTGGTGCTGCCCTCGCATGCCGTCGATCTCGCCATCGGCGTCTTCCTGATCGCGATGGTGCCGGTGCGGCACTGGCTGGCGCGGCATCAGCTCAAAGCCAACCTCTGGCATCTCGCCGTCGGCGGCGCCATCATCGGCTATCTCACCGGCATCGTGGTCTCGACCGGCCCGCTGAGCGTGCCGCTGTTCCTGTTCTACGGGCTTGCCAAGGGCGCCTTCCTTGCTACCGAGGCCGCAAGCTCGCTCGGGCTCTACCTCTCCAAGTCAGTCACCTTCGAGCGTTTTGGCGCGCTGACACCTGATGTCGCCATCAAGGGCCTGATCGCGGGCTCGTCCCTGATGCTGGGGGCCTTCATCGCCAAGCGCTTCGTGCTCAAGCTCGAGCCCGAAGTATTCCGGCTGATCATGGACGCCATCATGATCGCAGCCGGGCTCGCGATGCTTTGGACGGCGGCAACCGCGTAAACTCTAACGATTTTGCTCATCCGATCTGAACCAAAAGCGCCGAAAGCGCGACGCAGTGATGCAGGTCACTGCGGGCCTTCGCACGCCCGTCAATGATCGTTAGCCCTCTTCCCGTATGTCCGGCCACCCATGGCCAGGAGCCTCACATGAACAACAGACTCATTGCCGCCGTCGTCGCCGCGGTGGTCGTCATCGCCGCCATCGTATTCGGCAGCTGGTACACCGTCGATCAGACCGAGCGCGGCGTCATTCTGCGCACCGGTGCCGTGATCGGCACCGCGCAGCCCGGCCTCGGCTTCAAGGTGCCCTTCATCGACGCCGTCCAGAAGATCAGCGTCAAGACCATCACCTACAGCTGGGAGAAGATGAATTCCTACTCCTACGACCAGCAGCCGGCCGACCTGAAGATCAGCGTCACGCTGCGCGCGGCGCCGGAAAAGGTCGGCGAGCTCTATGCCAAGTTCGGCAGCCTGCAGACCGCCGTCAACCAGGTTGTCAGCCCGGCCGTGAACCAGCAGGTCAAGATCGTGTTCGGCCGCTATACCGCGGTGAAGGCGATCCAGGAACGCGGCCAGCTCAACAGCGCGATCAAGGATGCGATCACCGCGACGCTGCGGGACGATCCGATGATCATCATCGAGAGCGTGCAGCTGGAGAACATCGAATTCTCCGCCAACTACCTGCACTCGATCGAGCAGCGCATGCTGGCCGAGGTCGAGGTACAAAAGCTGCAGCAGAATGCCGAGCGCGAGAAGGTGCAGGCCCAGATCACCGTGACGCAGGCCACGGCAAAAGCCAACGCCGTCCGCGCCGAGGCGCAGGCGCAGGCCGATGCGCTGCGGCTGAACGGCGAAGCCCGCGCCACCAACATCCGCATCACCGGCGAAGCCGAGGCCGCCGCCATCGAGGCGCGCGCCAAGGCGCTCGGCACCAACCCGAACCTCGTCACGCTGGTGCAGGCCGAACGCTGGAACGGCGTGCTGCCGACCACCATGGTGCCGGGCTCGGCGGTGCCGTTCGTGTCGGTGAAGTAAAGCGGAGCATGATGTCGGGCAACAGCGCCCCCGCGACCTGCGGGAGCGCTGCTCTGGTCATGGCGTCTCGTCCCAACGCGTCGACGAAGCGGCAAGGCGCATGCCGATCCCGAACTCACGGCTCGGCTTCCGGTCGGTGTCGAACAACGCTTGTGCAGCCTCGACGTCAGCAGCGCAGCGCGCGAGCCACCGCGCAACGAAATAATCAACCCGCGCGGCAAAGCGCTGTTGCGCCGCTGCCAGCTGCGGCCTCGCGTTCAGGCATTGATAGAACGGTCTCTTGACGTAGTTGCGGGCGTTCATCTTGCCCTCCTGCCGTTTCGGCGGAGGGAGCGGCCCTGCGCCGGGAGTTACACTCTTGCTTTGCGGATCAGCCCGACTTCGAACTGAAGGTTCGGACCCCGCGTCATCGCGGACATGCACGACCAGTCGGCCAGCCGGGTAAGCGGCCGGACGCAGTCGGCAATCCCTGCGAAATCTGTGCGTGCGTTGCGCATGACGGTCCTCAAGAGTGCGGGCAATTTACCCGCGGCGAATGTCATGATCTAAGCGCAGAGAAAATTACGCGCGTCAAACTGTTTTGCTCGCGCGGGGCGAAATTTGTTGCGTGCCGGCAATTTTCGAACACGGCCGCGGGTCGGTTGTGTTCGAAAGTTTCAGTCTGTGGCAGCTGGCGGAAGTGGCGGTTTGCCTCGGCTGGTTCTCACCTCTGCCCGTACTCCGTGAAAACGTAATCCTTTGCCTGCACCTTGGTGTGGCACGCGAACCCGCACTTGGCGTCGTTGCCCTGCGGGGTCTTGTCGGCGAGAGTGCCGGGCGCAAACGTGCCGGACGCGGCGTCGTAGTTGAACGCGGCCCATCCCCACCCGCCGCTGTCCGCGAACCTGTTGCTGTCCTTCACCATGAAGTCCACGTCATGCAGGGTGCCGGGCACCGTCGTGTCCGGAAAATACTGGTTCATCTTCGGGGTCCAGTGGATCTTCGCCATCTTGGCGCCGTCGGGGAATGGTTTGCCATTGCCGGGGATGCCGGCCTTGTAGGCCTCGATCATCTCGGGATTGGCGAGGATGACAGCAACCAGCTTCAGGTTGGCGCTCTGGCTGGTGGCGACAACCTGCCAGCCCTCGTATCCCCTGAATTCAGCGAACGCGAGGCCGCCCGGCACCTTCAAGGTGTACTTGTCCTGCTGCGCAAGGGCTATGCCGCCCAGGACGGTGAGGACAATCGCAGCGAACGCAATAGCCGTGACTTGAATCTTTTTCATGGCTTACTCCCGCGCTACCTGTTGAAAGTCACATAGTTCACTCGCTTGCGGCCGTAGGCTGGCCGGATCGTCACGGTATCACGCAGACCTTGGCGTCCGCTGGGTCGACGACAATTCAAGGTCGCATGGCAGCGTTGCACCGAGCCGCCCCGACCTCGCCCGGACTCGACGGGTCGGCAGTACGCGCCCGGCGAGCCGACATCGGTGGCGCATCATGTCTGCTAAGGGCCAGCGGCGACATGGCCCCTTCCGCGTCCTCTCCAGACCGGTGTAGTCTTTTCGCGGAGGCGCGTGCGGCCGGATTGCACCGCGGCGCAGCACAGACTGTGGAGGGCGCATCATGAAATTTCCCCGCCGCACATTCCTGCATCTGGCCGCTGGGGCCGCTGCGCTGCCGGCTCTGCCCCGGATTGCGCGGGCGCAAGCCTATCCGTCACGGCCGGTGCGCATCATCGTCGGCTTTCCCGCCGGCGGCGCGACCGACATCCAGGCGCGACTGATGGGTCAGTGGCTGTCCGATCGCCTCGGCCAGCAATTCATC
>DATEJC010000251.1:0-19857 GCA_035278345.1 Bradyrhizobium sp.
ATAGGACAGCGAGTTGCGCGCGCGCCACTGCGCGATCTGCTGCCACCATGCCTTGATGTCGGGCTTCTTCGCCTCGGCCTTGAACACCTGCAAGAGATCGCCGAGCACGTTGGCGCAATCGCCGATGATCGGCACGTCGACGCGGATGTTCTTGTTGATCGAGGACGGATCGATGTCGATGTGGATCTTCTTCGAGCCCGGCGAGAAGGCATCGATGCGGCCAGTGATGCGGTCGTCGAAGCGCGCGCCGACGCACAGCATGACGTCGCAATCGTGCATGGTCATGTTGGCTTCGTAGGTGCCGTGCATGCCGAGCATGCCGAGCCAGTTCTTGCCCGAGGCCGGATAGGCGCCGAGCCCCATCAGGGTCGAGGTGATCGGGAATCCCGTGACGTCGACAAGCTGGCGCAGCAGCTTCGAGGCTTCCGGCCCCGAGTTGATGACGCCGCCGCCGGAATAGATCACCGGACGTTTTGCGGAAGCCAGCAGCGCCACGGCTTTGCGGATCTGCACCGCGTCGCCCTTGACCCGCGGCGTATAGGAGACGTGGACGTCGTCCTTGCGCGGCGGATGATAGGTGCCGGTGGCGAACTGCACGTCCTTCGGCACGTCGACGACGACAGGGCCCGGACGGCCGGTGGTCGCGACATAAAAGGCTTCGTGCAGCACCTTGGCGAGATCGTTGACGTCGCGGACCAGCCAGTTGTGCTTGGTGCAGGGCCGCGTGATGCCGACGGTGTCGCATTCCTGGAAGGCGTCGTTGCCGATCAGGTGAGTAGGAACCTGCCCGGTGATGCAGACCAACGGAATGGAATCCATCAGCGCATCGGTCAGCGGCGTCACCATGTTGGTGGCTCCGGGGCCAGAGGTCACCAGCACCACACCCGGCTTGCCGGTGGAGCGGGCGTAGCCTTCGGCGGCGTGGCCGGCGCCCTGCTCATGGCGGACCAGGATGTGCTCGACTTCGCTCTGCTGGAAAATCTCGTCATAGATCGGAAGCACCGCGCCGCCGGGATAGCCAAAAATGTGCTGCACGCCGTGATCGATGAGCGCGCGGACGATCATCGCGGCTCCCGTCATCTGGTTCGGATCGTGGCTCTGGTTGCTCATTGGCTTGCTCCGGATGCGCCTGGCTGGCGCGGTCTTTTCATTGGTCTGGTCTGGGAAATAAAAAAGGGCCCGAAGAGGCCCCATGTGCACCGCCTGAACTCGGGATGGCCTCAGCCACCCGGGGCGATGCACCTGGGTACGACGACGATAAGGAGTTTGGTAATAATATTACGCATTGCCCAGCTCGGACTTCCCAAAGGTTGCGCGGGTTATAGCGTTCGGACCCCGGAAGTCAAGGGACGGAAGCGGAAACCGCGATCTTCGGAAGTGTAACGGGCTTCCGGCCGTTCGGCGAGGGGAAATTGCTGCATTAGCGCAAAACGGCGGCATGGCTGAGCCCTTGCCGCGTCATGGCCGGGCCGGCCGGCTTCGCCAAGGCGCCAACGGCAGAGCGGGTCCGTGTCAATCGGGGCCAGGCGCTTTTGCGTAACCCCAATGGCTTTGCCGGTCTGCAGTACCGACAAAGCCAAAGCGTCAAGTGCGAATGAATGCAGTATTTTTCGGTAGTGAGATCAATTCCTCAGAATGAGCGGAATGTATTTGCGGCGACCTGCGCCGCGCAAGCCGCGCACGGGCATGTCGCACGGTGCCGCCCTCCAAAACGATTGTACCCCGCCAACTGACGGAGCGATTGCGCTGTGCTCAGCTGGGCGAAGACGTTCGCAGCAGAACCTGCTCTGCCTCTTCCGGTGTTACCCACTCGAACTCCGGCAACTGGTGCCGAAACCAGGTGAACTGCCGCTTGGCATATTGCCGGGTCTCGGTGCGGCCGAACTCGGCAGCCTCGGCCCGCGTGACCTCGCCGCTGATGTGCCTGATCAAGACCGGCACGCCATGGGCCTTCATGGCCGGCAGCGACGGATCGAGCTGCCGTGCCGCGAGCGCGGCGACCTCCTCGATTGCGCCGCCCGCCAGCATGGCATCGAAGCGGGCATCGATGCGCGCATAAAGCCTGTCGCGGTCGGGCGCGAGGAAGAGCGCGGAAAATTCGCCGGGCGGCAGCAGCGGCGGCTGGCCCTCGCGATGCCAGTCCGGCAGTGCACGCCCTGTCGCCTCGATCACTTCGAGCGCGCGGGCGATGCGGGTGCGGTCGCGCGGCTTCAGCCGTTCGGCGGAAGCGGGATCGCGGCGCGCAAGCTCGGCATGCAGCGCCTCGACGCCGTCGCGCTCCAGCCGCGCGCGCACGCCCTCGCGCACATCAGGCGGGATCGGCGGTATCGCCGACAGCCCCCGCGTCAGCGCCCTGAAATAGAGGCCGGAGCCGCCGACGAAGATCGGCAGCCTGCCTTGCGCACGCGCCTCCGCCAGCGCCTTGGCGGCGTCGGCGATCCAGGCGCCGGCGGAGAAATTGATGGCGGCATCGACATGGCCGTAGAGCCGGTGCGGCGCACGCGCCTCCTCCTCCGGCGTCGGGCGCGCGGTGATGATGCTGAGATCCCGATAGACCTGCATGGAATCGGCGTTGATGATGATACCGCCGGTTTTTTGCGCAAGATCGAGCGCCAGGGCCGACTTGCCGCTGGCGGTCGGCCCTGCGATAAGCACGGCCTTGCTCAAGTAGGATGATCCCGCCTGCATGTCCCTCGTCGCTACCCTGATCTGCAATCCCGCCAACCCCGCGCTCGATAGCACGATCGTCGACGGCGTGCTCGCCGTGCTGCCCTCGCCGGGCAAGGCCGAGTGGCTGTTCAACGAGGTCGCGGTCGATATCCCCTTTGAAGGAAGCGGCGACATCAAGGCCGTCGAAGCCCGCCTGCGCGCGGCGCGCGTCGACCTGCCGATCGACATTGTCGTGCAGCCGATCGCCACGCGGCGCAAGAAGCTTTTTCTCGCCGACATGGATTCCACCATGATCGGCCAGGAATGTATCGACGAGCTGGCCGATTTTGCCGGGCTGAAGGCCCATGTCGCTGCCATCACCGAACGCGCCATGCGCGGCGAGATCGAGTTCGAACCGGCCCTGCGCGAGCGCGTCGCGCTGCTCAAGGGCATGGCGGTCACGGTGGTGGACGAGGTGCTGAAGGAGCGCATCAAGCCGACCCCCGGCGGCCGCGAGCTTGTCATGACCATGCGCGCCCACGGCGCCTATACCTGCCTGATCTCCGGAGGCTTCACGCTGTTCACCAATGCGGTGGCCGCACAGATCGGATTCCAGGAGAACCGCGCCAACGAGTTGATCGTGCGCGACGGCGAGTTTTCCGGCGAGGTGCGGGAGCCGATCCTCGGCCGCGCCGCGAAACTGCAGACGCTGATCGATCTCACGGAATCCTTCGATCTCGACGACATCGACACGCTGGTCGCCGGCGACGGCGCCAACGATCTCGGCATGATCCAGCATGCTGGGCTGGGCGTCGCCTATCACGCCAAGCCGGCGGTCGCGGCGGCCGCCGCGGCGCGGATCGACCATGGCGATCTCACCGCGCTGCTCTATGCGCAGGGCTATCACAGGGACGAGTTTGTGGAGGGATAAGGGGTCATGCCAACCGTTCTACGGTGGGGACCATATCGCGCATTTTTCTACTCAAACGAAGGCGGAGAGCCGCCATGTTCATGTTCGCGCGGGCGATTTCGAAGCCAAGGTCTGGCTGCATGATCTCTCAATCGCCGCCAGTGCCGGATTTCCCGCCCATGAAATCGGCGCTATTATCAGGCATCCCAGATCGAGCCGTGGTCTGCTGGAAAGAAAATGGCATGAGCACTTTGGAAATTGACGTCGGCGACATCAGACCGGTCGCGGTTGCATTTACTGCCGACGAAATCGTGGTGACGCTCGCAGACGGACGCAAGATCGCCACACCACTATCCTGGTATCCGCGGCTACGCGACGCCAGCGCGGCGGCGCGTCAGCATTTCGAGCTCATGGCCATGGGTATTCACTGGCCCGACCTTGACGAAGATCTAGGCATCGCCGGAATGCTGCGGGGGCGACCCGCAACATAAGCTGCCGCCCTACGGAATGCCCAGCGCCACGAAGCGCACTTCGCCTTCGCCGTTGACGACCATCAGCAGCACGGACTTCTTGCCGTCCTTCTTGACCTGATCGACGCGCTTCTTGACGTCAGCGGCGTTGCTCACCGCTTCCTGCGCCACCTCGACGATGACATCGCCGGCCGAGAGGTTCTTCTCGGAGGCGCTCGAATTGGCGTCGACGCCGGTGATGATCACGCCCTTCACGCTGTCCTTGATCTTGTACTTGGTGCGCAGATCCTTGCTCAGCGTGGCGAGGTCGAGGCCGAGGGCCTTTTGCGTCACCGGCTTCTCGGCCGGCTCGTCCTTGGCCTTGGCGGAGGCTTCCTTGGCCTTGTCGGTGTCCTCGAGACGGCCGAGCGTGACCTTGCGGGTTTCCTCCTTGCCCTTGCGGATGACCACCACGTCGACATCCTTGCCGACCGCGGTATCGGCGACCACGCGCGACAGGTCCTTGGGATCCTTGATGTCCCTGCCGTCGAAGCGGATCACGACGTCGCCGGGCTCGATGCCGGCCGGCTTTGCCGGGCCCTTCTCGTCGACGCCGGCGACCAGCGCGCCGCGCGCCGGCTTGATGCTCAGGCTCTCGGCGATCTCCTCGGTCACCGGCTGGATGCGCACGCCGAGCCAGCCGCGACGGACCTCGCCGTTCTTCCGCAGATTGTCGACGATCATGGAGACCGTCTTCGAGGGCACCGCGAAGCCGAGGCCGATCGAGCCGCCGGTCGGCGAGATGATCAGCGTGTTGACGCCGACGACCTCGCCGTCGAGGTTGAACAGCGGGCCGCCGGAATTGCCGCGGTTGATGGACGCGTCGGTCTGGATGTAGTTGTCATACGGCCCCTGACTGATGTCGCGGTTGCGCGCCGAGACGATGCCGGCGGTCACCGAGCCGCCGAGGCTGAAGGGGTTGCCGATCGCGATGACCCATTCGCCGAGCCGCAGCTTGTCGGAGTCGCCGAACTTCACTGCCGTCAGCGGCTTGGTCGGCTTGAACTTCAGCACCGCAAGGTCGGTCTTCTTGTCGACGCCAACCAGCTCGGCCTTGATCTTGGTGCCGTCGTTGAGGATGACGTTGATCTCGTCCGCGTCGGCGATGACGTGGTTGTTGGTGACGACGATCCCCGCGGTATCGATGATGAAGCCGGAGCCGAGCGAGTTGGTCTTGCGCGGCTGGAACTCGCGGTTACCCTCGCCGCCTTTGCCGCCCGGTCCGCCGCGGCGGTTCTTGAAGAAGTCGTCGAAGAATTCCTCGAAGGGCGAACCCGGCGGCACTTGCGGCATCGCGCCGCCGCCACCACCACCGCCCTTGGCCTCGACGGTCTGCGAGGTCGAGATGTTGACGACGGCGTCAATCACTTTCTCGGCGATATCTGCGATCCCGTCGGGACCGCGCGCGAAAGCAGGCGCTGACGCCATGACGCTGGCGGCGCCAATCGTCATCGCAGCCGCAAGGTGGCGCAGACGACGGCTGAGGGCGGGTCGGGCACCGGTCATGTCGGTCTCTCTCCAGGCAAATCGGGAAGGAATATCGGTCAACACTGCGCCCGAACCGGGCCGCGGCGCAAGCATTTGAGGCGGACAATCCGGCGAAAAACCGGCTCGTCTCGGCTCACGATTGCGTTGATTCCAACTGGTATTGCTACCGCCGCACCAGCCAGATCAGGACGAGCCCTACGACTGCGGAGACGATACCCACCACGCGCAGGATGTTGTCGGGCGTCTCCAGCGCACTCTTCATTGCTTTGCGCATGAAGGCGGGACTCGCCGCAAACAGAATGCCTTCCAGCACGAACAGGATTCCGACGCCGATGAGGAAGTCGACGAACCCAAGGGACCTCATCGGACCTCAGCCTCCCGAAAATGGTTTCTTGTTATGAACGCCGAGGGGCAAAGCGGAGCCGCCTCGCCCCTCGCCAAATCACTGCTTCCAAGTCACTGCTTCGGCGTCGCCGGCGCCGCTGCCGCCCCGTTGAGCTTGCCCGAAGGGCTGCCGAAGAAGCGGAAGAAATCCGAATCCGGCTTCAGCAGGAAGCGCGTGTCGTTGGCGCGCAGCCCTTGCTCATAGGCGGACATCGAGCGGTAAAAGGCAAAGAAGTCCGGATCCCTGCCGTAGGCTTCGGCAAACAGACGATTGCGCTCAGCATCGCCGGCGCCGCGGACCTGCTCGGCGGTCGAGTTGGCGTCCGCGATGATCACAGTCGCCTCGCGGTCGGCCCTCGACCTGATCTCCTGGGCCTTCTGGCCGCCCTGGGCGCGGAACTCGGCGGCTTCGCGCTGACGCTCGGTCTGCATGCGCCGGTACACCGCCTGGCTGTTGGCGTCGGGCAGATCGGCACGACGAATGCGAACGTCGACCACCTGGATGCCGTAGCCCTCCGCCTCGCGGTCGAGCTGGGTGCGGATCTTGGCCATCAGCCCCTCGCGTTCGTCGCGCACGACGGCGATGAAGCTGACCTCGCCGAGTACGCGGCGCAGCGCCGCGTTAAGCAGCGTGGTGAGCTGCAGGTTGGCGGCCTGGATGGAGCCAACGCTCTGATAGAAGCGCAGCGCATCCTTGATGCGATAACGCGCAAAGGCGTCGACCACGAGACGCTTCTGGTCGGAAGCGATGACTTCCTGCGACGGGTTTTCGAGGTCGAGGATGCGCTTGTCGATGCTGATCACGGTGTCGATGAAAGGCGCCTTGAAATTCAGGCCCGGCTGCGACACCACGTCGACGGGCCGGCCGAGCCGGACCACCAGCGCCTGTTCGGTCTGCTGCACGGTGAAGATCGAGCTGTAGGCGACGATCGCGATCAAGAGCAGCAGGATCAGCGTGACGATACCTGTAACCGGAGACCTCATCGCGCGCCTCCACCCTGCTGCTGGCTGGCCGGCGGCGTCGAACGCGGCGGGCTCAGCTCGTTGAGTGGAAGATAAGGCACGATGTTCGGCCCCGAGGCGCCGCCGTCATAGACCAGCTTCTGCGAGCTGCCGAGGATCCGTTCCATGGTCTCCAGATAAATGCGTTGCCGCGTCACGTCCTTGGCCTTGTTGTATTCCTCGAACACCTTGGTGAAGCGCGCGCTCTGGCCCTTGGCCTCGGCGATCGCCTGCTCCTTGTAGCCTTCGGCGGTCTGCAGGATCTGCGCGGCGCGGCCGCGGGCGTCGGGCACCACGCCGTTGGCATAGGTCTGCGCCTCGTTCTGCAAACGCTCCTGGTCGGCGCGCGCCGCCTGCACGTCGCGGAACGCCTCGATCACCTGCGCCGGCGGGTCCACCTTCTGCATCTGCACCTGGGTGATCTGGACGCCGGAGTTGTAGGAGTCGAGCGTCTTCTGCATCAGCTCCTGCACGCCCTGCTCGATGGTGTTGCGGGCGCCGGTCAGGATCGGCTGGATGTTGGAACGGCCGATCACCTCGCGCATCGCGCTTTCGGCCACCGCCTTAACGGTGCCTTCCGGGTTCTGGATGTTGAAGAGGAAATTGCCGACGCCGTCGGGCTTGATACGCCACAGCACAGTGAAGTCGACATCGACGATGTTCTCGTCGCCGGTGAGCATCAGGCTCTCCTCCGGCACGTCGCGCATGGTGCGGCCGCGCCGCGCCGCATCCTCGATCAGGGTCATGCCGATGGAGATGGTGGAGACGCGCAGCGCCTTCGGAAGCAGCACGGTCTCGATCGGATAAGGCAGGTGATAGTTGAGGCCCGGCTGCACGGTGCGCACATGCTTGCCGAAACGCAGCACCACGCCTAGCTCTTCGGACTGCACACGGAAGAAGCCCGACAGGCCCCAGATCGCCAGCGCGCCGATCAGGATCAGCGCGATGCCCATGCCGCTGAGATGGCCGCCGGGCAGCAGCTGCTGCATCTTGTCCTGGCCGCGACGCAGCAAATCCTCAAGGTCCGGTGGGCGCGGCCCGACCGACTGCGGGCCTTGGCCCCATGGCCCTTTCGGACCTGAGCCCCAAGGGCCCCCGCCTTGATTCTTCCACGGCATTAGAACCTCTCTTCCGCGGGACCGCCCGGCACGGGCCGCCCGCCTCGCAAAACTCAGCCCGGCTTTATAGGGGACGGCTCAGGCCCTTACAACGCGCCGGCCACCCTCAAAGCAGCTAGGCGCAGGGGCGGAAAAGTCAATGTAAACATTGGTAAGCTGGGTTAACGTGATCAGCGCCGACGATATGTCACATAGGAAAAGTCGACGCTGTCGTCGGGCCCGGCCGGATTCCTGACGCGCGAGATTTCCTGCCATTTTGCCGGGTCGATCGCGGCAAAGCGCGTGTCGCCTTCGGGCCGGGCATGGACCTCGGTGATCTCCAACCGGTCGGCCGCATCCATCCATTGCGCGTAGATTTCCGCGCCGCCGATGATGGCGATCTCGGTGGCGAAGCGCCGTAGCGCATCGCCTAGCGCAACCGCGCGCGCCTGCTCGAACGAGGTGGTGACGACGGCCCCGGCTGCCCGATAATTCGCATCGCGCGTGACGACGATGTTGGTGCGTCCCGGCAGCGGCCGGCGCAACGACTCGAACGTCTTGCGGCCCATCACGACGGGTTTGTTGAGGGTGATCGCCTTGAGGCGCTGCTGATCGGATTTCAGCCGCCACGGAATCGCATTGTCGCGTCCGATCACGCCGTTCTCGGCGACTGCGACGATGAGGACGATGTGCGGGCGGACGACGGCCGTCGCGGTCACACCGCGACCTCAGCTTTGATGTGCGGATGCGGATCGTAGTTCTCGAGGACGAAGTCATCGTAGCGGAAGGAGAAAATGTCCTTCACGTCCGGATTGATCTTCATCGTCGGCAGCGGCCGCGTCGGCCGCGTCAGTTGCAGCCGCGCCTGCTCCAGATGGTTGGAATACAGATGCGCATCGCCCAGCGAATGCACGAAGTCACCCGGCTTCAATCCCGTGACCTGCGCCACCATCATGGTGAGCAGCGCGTAGGAAGCGATGTTGAAGGGCACGCCGAGGAAGACGTCGCCGGAGCGCTGATAGAGCTGGCAGGAAAGCTTGCCGCCCGCGACGTAGAACTGGAACAGGCAGTGGCACGGCGGCAGCGCCATCTTGTCGACTTCGGCAGGATTCCAGGCACTGACGATCAGCCGGCGCGAGTCCGGATTGCGCTTGATCATGTCGACGACATTGGCGATCTGATCGATCTGGCGCCCATCGGCCGCGGGCCAAGAGCGCCACTGCGAGCCGTAGACCGGGCCGAGGTCACCGTTTTCGTCGGCCCACTCGTCCCAGATGCTGACGCCGTTGTCCTTCAAGTATTTGATGTTGGTGTCGCCTTTGAGGAACCAGAGCAGCTCGTGCACGATCGCCTTCAGCGGCAGGCGCTTGGTGGTCAGCATCGGAAAGCCCGACTGCAGATTGAAGCGCATCTGATGGCCGAAGATCGACAGCGTGCCGGTGCCGGTGCGGTCGTGCTTCTCCACGCCGTCGGCAAGGATGCGTTCGAGCAGGTCGTGATACTGGTTCATGGCGTCGGCCGGGTCGCTTCAAGTGGATGGCGAATGTAACGGCCGGGCCGGCCCCTCGACAGCCCGACTCGGCTTCACCCACCGATTATACAGGGAAATGTTCGCCCGACCTGGAAACGACAAGGGGGCGGAACTCGCGTTCCACCCCCCGATTGGTCGGCCTGGGCCGCCTAGTTCTGGGCCGGCTTGAGCACCGCCGACCACTTGGCGACCTCGCTCTTTACCAGCGCCCCCAGCGCCTGCGGGGTGCGGTCGGCGGGGCCCGGGATGACGCTGCCGAGCTCAAGCAGTCGCTTTCGCACGTTCTCGTCGTCGAGCGCCTTGGCGGCGACGCCATTCAGCTTGGCGACGATCTCGGGCGAAGTGCCCTTGGGAGCGAAGATCGCATTCCAGGCCTGGGCCTGGAATTGCGGCAGGCCGCCCTCGGTCGTGGTCGGCACATTCGGCAGCGAGGGGTTACGCTCGGGGGTCGCCACCGCATAGGCCTTGATCGTGCCGCCGTTGATCTGCGGCACGGCGTTGACGATCTGGTCGCACATATAGTCGACCTGACCAGCGACCAGCGCGTTCATCGCAGGTCCCGTGCCGTTGAAGGGCACGCCGATCGGCTTGACGCCCAGGATCGAGTTGAGCAGTTCGCAGGAGACATGCGAGACCGAGCCGACGCCGGCATGGGCGGCGTTCACCTTCTCAGCATTGGCTTTCACATACGCCACGAACTCCTTGAGATCCTTCGGCGGAAAATCCTTGCGCGCCAGGATCAGGATCGGCGTGCCTGCGAGCAGCGCGATCGGCTCGAAATCCTTTTCCGGGCTATAGGCGAGTTTTGGATAGAGCGGCACCGAGGCGGCGTGCGTGCCCATATGCCCGGTGATCAACGTATAGCCGTCATTGGCGGCACGCGCCGCGCGCGTCGCGCCAGTGGTGCCGCCGGCTCCGACCACATTCTCGATGATGATGCTCTGTCCGAGCACCGGCGCCATCTGGCCGGTGACGATGCGCGCGACCACGTCGGTCGGACCGCCCGCCGCGAAGGGCACGATCATGGTGATGTTGCGGGTCGGATAGGTTTGCGCCTGCGCGGCGACTGCACCTAGCGAGACGGCGGCAGCCAAAGTGACTTGCGCGAGCGCGCGACCGTAGCGGTTCATTCGATTTCTCCGGAAAGCCCGTTAACAAAGGAAAATGCCGGCCCCAATGGGCCGGCATCGTCATTTCACCAAATCGCCGCGGAAGTCGATTGGAACACCCTGCGGCGTGCCGACGCAGGTCAGCCTTCTGACTCCACGAACACCTCGTCGCGCTTCTTGCGCAGCGCCGGCAGCACGGCCAGCACCAGCAGCGCGGCCGCCACCGCCATCAGCACCGCCGACAGGGGACGGGTGACGAACACCGACCAGTCGCCGCGCGAGATCAGGAGCGCCCGGCGCAGATTCTCTTCCATCAGCGGTCCCAGCACCATGCCGAGCAGCATCGGCGCCGGCTCGAAATCGTGCTTGATCAGCCAGTAGCCGACCAGGCCGAAGACGCCGGCGAGGATGACGTCCACCGGTGCGTTGTTCACCGAATAGATGCCGATGGCGCAGAAGATCACGATCGAGGGGAACATCAGCCGGTAAGGCACGCGGAGCAGGCGCACCCAGATGCCGACCAGCGGCAGGTTGATGATGATCAGCATGAGATTGCCGATCCACATCGAGGCGATCATGCCCCAGACGAGATCAGGCTGCTTCTGCATGACCTGCGGACCCGGCACGATGCCATGAATGGTCATGGCGCCGACCATCAGCGCCATCACCGCATTCGGCGGGATGCCGAGCGTAAGCAGCGGAATGAACGAGGTCTGCGCCGCCGCGTTGTTGGCGCTTTCCGGACCGGCAACGCCTTCGATGGCGCCGCGGCCGAACTTCTGCGGCGTCTTCGATATCTTCTTCTCCAGCGTATAGGAGGCGAAGGAGGAAATGACCGCACCGCCGCCCGGCAGGATGCCGAGGATCGAGCCGAGCACCGTACCGCGGCCGATCGCGGGCGCGGCATCAATCAAGTCCTTCCTTGTCGGCATCAGGCCGGTGATCTTCTGTTGCACCAGGTCGCGGTTCAGCCCGGCGCCCGCATCCAGGTTGCGGATAATCTCCGCAAAGCCGAACACGCCCATCGCCACCGTGGCAAAGCCAAGGCCGTCGGCGAGTTCCGGAATATTGAACGCCATGCGCGATGCGCCGGTTTCAATGTCGGAGCCGACCATCGACAACAGGATCCCGAACGCGATCATCGCGATGGCTTTGAGCACCGAGCCCTTGGCCAGCACCACGGCAAAGATCAGGCCGAGCACCATCAGCGAGAAATATTCGGCGGGGCCGAACGCCAGCGCGAGCCTGGTGAGCGGCGCGCCGAGCACGGCGATCAGCACGGTCGCGACGCAGCCGGCGAAGAACGAGCCGATCGCGGCGATGGCCAGCGCCGGACCGGCGCGGCCCTGCTTGGCCATCTGGTGGCCGTCGAGAGTGGTGACAACAGATGTCGCCTCGCCCGGGATATTGACCAGGATCGACGTGGTCGAGCCGCCATATTGCGCGCCGTAGTAGATGCCGGCGAGCATGATGAGGGCGCCGACCGGTGGCAGGCCGAAGGTGATCGGCAGCAGCATCGCGACAGTGGCGATGGTGCCGATGCCGGGCAACACGCCGACCAGCGTGCCGACCAGCGCGCCGATCAGGCAGAGCATCAGGTTGATCGGGGAGAACGCAACGCCGAAACCGAGGGCGAGATTGTGAAAGAGATCAGCCATCGTGCCCTCACTGAATCATGAAACGCGGCAAGAGCTGGAACGGCAGCCCGAGCGCATAGGGAAATAGCAGGCTGCAGCCGATGGTGAGGCAGACGCCTACGATAATGGCCTCTATCCATTTCGTCTCGTCCGTGCCGAGCGCGGCGATCATGAAGCTCGCGAAGGCGGAGATGATGAGCCCCAGGGGACGAATCGTGAAGGCAAAGGAAATGATCGCCAGCGAGACGAAGAACGGTCCGCGCCAGTGATATTTCTGGATCGGCGGCCCGTCGCTGAGGATACCCATCAGCATGACGCCGAAGCCCAGCGCGAGCAGCAGAACGGCAAACATGCGCGGTGCGGTTCCAGCGCCGAAGGAGAAGCCGTGCATGCCCTGCAGGTCGTGCGAGGCCCATAGCGCAAACAGCGACAGCGCCATCAACGCGAGCCCGCCGATGAAATCCTGCGGACCCTTGATCCACGTCGGCAAGATGGATTTGCCAGCCTCATGGCTCGGCGTATCACTCATACGTCACTCCCCCCAAAAGAAAGGCTTTCCGCCCGTTTTGATTGGTTGGTAATTGATCCGAGGGACCTTGCTAGCGAGTTTCGTCAGACAACGCCAGCAAAACCCAAGAGGCCCCCGGCCACCAATATCCAGAATGGATTGAGTTTCGTGGCAAAAGCGAGCGCGGCTGCGACAATTGTAAGCAGCCCGGCGACCCAGCTGCGGTCGGAGGCCAGCGCCAGAATGAGCGCGCTCGCCCCCATCAGACCGATCGAGAGTGGAACCAGCGCGGCCTGAATGATGGCTGGCCAGCGCGAGCCGCTGGAGCGCCGGAGCAGACCGCTCACATAATATGCGAGCAGTGCAGTCGGGCCACACATGGCGAGCGTCGCGGCCAGGCCACCGGATATCCCGGCCACGGAATAGCCGATCAGGGTCACGATCAGCACATTCGGCCCCGGCGAGAGCTGCGAAATCGCAAACATGTCGGCGAACTGCTTGTCGGTCATCCAGTGGTTCACGTCGACCGCAATTCGATGCATTTCGGGGATGGCCGAATTGGCGCCGCCAACCGCAAAGAACGACATCAAAGCGAAAGTCCAGACGAGCGTCCAAAGCTGGCTCGGGGCGTTCATGCAGCCCCTCGCCGGCTCAAAAACCAGGTGATCGACAAGCTGAGCGGGACGCCGATCAAAAGCACTACTTGAAGCGGCAGGCGCAACAGCCCGATCGCGACGAACACGGCGATCAGCATGAGCATGCCCGCCACGTCGCGCTTCTTCACCAGCGGCATGATCATGCGCAGCACCACCGCGATGAAAAGCCCGACGGCAGCACAGGCGATACCTGCGAGGGTTCGCCGCAGCGCTTCGATCTCCCCATAATGGGCATAGAGCGCCGCCAGCAGGATGGCGATCAGCATCGGCGGACCGATCAGGCCGGCGAAGGCGGCAAGCCCGCCGGCAAAGCCGCCGAAGCGCGAGCCGAATACGAAAGAGAGATTGACGATGTTCGGGCCGGGCAGGAAGTGGCAGAGCGCAAAGGTCTCGTTGAACTCTTCCGCCGTCATCCAGCGATGCTGATCGACGATGCCGCGCCGTGCCCAGACCAGCACGCCGCCGAAGCCAGCGAGCGACATTTTGGCAAAGGCAAGGAAGAGCTCGGCAAGGCCGGGCGCAGGGCGTGGACTGGCTACGGACGGATCCGTCGGCGGAGCAGCGGCAGATCGGGAATCGGGCGGCATGGCCAAAATCTAGAACGGCCGTTCCGGGGCGGCCAAGCCCTGCCGAACGCCTTTCAGGACCCGAAAAGCGTGGTTTTCCGGCACTGTTTTTCTAAACCTTTGGCCCCTATATTGAGGGTGCCGGCTTGCCGGCTATGGAAATAAATGGCCGTCGCAATAAACCATTCGGACCCGGGGGCGGTACCCGGCGCCTCCACCCAAGCCCGTCTCGAATGGCGGGTTTCGGCGGGGGCGAAATAGGATCGACGAGGGCGTAAAGGGCGTGTTTTTTCCCGGTATTGTTCCGCCGTTATCGGGCTACTGCTATAGTTGCCAACGACAACTATGCTCCGGTTGCTCAGGCTGCGTAACGCAGTTTGAAAGACCACTTTAAAGTCCTGATGGGTTAAGCTCCGTCAGGCGGGGTTCGGAGGCACCTGGCAACAGAAGCCTCCACTTTCATTTGCTTCATTTGCCGATTTGCTCCATTGCCTCAGCGAGAAGCGCGCTAACTGCCCCCAAAATCTGCCCCGCTGGCCTGCTGACCTCTGCATGCGGGCGGGGTAGCATATCGCGAAGGGCGAGTCGGAAGACCCGCCGCGCGTGTTGTGACTTGCAAGGAAGACCATGGCGACCGATCACATCCGATATGACGTACTGGCGCGGGATGCGCTACGCGGAGTGCTCCGTCGTGTGCTGAGCGATGCCGCCGAGCACGGGCTGCCCGGCGAACATCATTTCTTCATCACCTTCCTGTCGAAGGCGGACGACGTAAAGCTGTCGCCGCGCCTGCTCGCGCAATATCCGGAGGAGATGACCATCATCCTGCAGCACCAGTTCTGGGATCTGGTGGTGAGCGAGGATCGTTTCGAGGTCGGGCTGTCGTTCGGCGGCATTCCTGAGCGGCTGGTGGTTCCCTTTGCGGCCATCAAGAGCTTCTTCGATCCCTCCGTGCAATTCGGCCTGCAGTTCGAGCCGCAGGAGGCGGCTGAGACATCCGCGGCAAAGCTGCCCGCCGTTCCTCCGGCCCCTGCCCTGCCCACCACGACCACGGAGCCCGCGGGCGCAGAAGAGGCGCCGAAGGATAACGAAGGCGCAACCGTGGTGCGCTTCGACCGCTTCCGCAAGAAATAGTCGGCGCACCTTCCGCGTCTTTTTGGGCATGATCTGATCGGAAAACCGGTACCCACTTTTCCGGATCATGCTTTTTTGCTGGGGCATGATCTGATCGGAAAACCGGTACCCACTTTTCCGGATCATGCCTTCTTTGCTGGGGCATGATCTTGATCGGAAAACCGGTACCCACTTTTCCGGATCATGCCTTCTTTGCTGGGGCATGATCTGATCGGAAAACCGGTACCCACTTTTCCGGATCATGCCCTACACTGAACGTCCTGCCCTCATGTGCATTGGACGTTCGTCATGGCCCGCGCTTCGAAATCAATCTCCACCCGCACCGAGACCGACAGTTTCGGCCCGATCGAGGTTCCCTCGGATCGCTACTGGGGCGCGCAGACGCAGCGCTCGCGGCAGAACTTTCGCATCGGCAACGACCGCATGCCGATCGCGATCGTGCATGCGCTCGGCATCGTCAAGCTTGCTTCGGCCGAGACCAACCGCGAGCTCGGCCTGCTCGATGCGCGCCGAGCCGGCGCCATCGCCCGCGCCGCGCGCGAGGTGATCGAGGGCAAGCTCGACGACCACTTTCCGCTGGTGGTGTGGCAGACCGGCTCCGGCACCCAGACCAATATGAACCTGAACGAGGTGATCGCCAACCGCGCCAATGAACTGCTCGGCGGCAAGCTCGGCGCCAAGGCGCCGGTGCATCCCAACGATCACGTCAACATGAGTCAGTCGTCGAACGATTCGTTCCCGACCGCAATGCACATCGCCGCCGCACGCAGCATCGTTGCCGACCTCATTCCGGCGCTGGACGAATTGCGTCGCGCGCTGCGGCAGAAAGAGAAAGCTTTTTCCCGCATCGTGAAGATCGGCCGTACCCACACCCAGGATGCGACGCCGCTGACGCTGGGCCAGGAATTTTCCGGCTACGCCGCGCAGGTCGAAAGCGGGCTCAGCCGGCTCCGCGCGGCGGTGAAGGAATTATATCCGCTGGCGCAGGGCGGCACGGCGGTCGGCACCGGCCTCAACTCCAAACCGAAATTTGCCAGGTCGTTTGCGCGCCATGTGACAAAAATCACAAGGCTGCCGTTCAGCAGCGCGCCGAACAAGTTCGAGGCGCTGGCGTCCAACGACGCTTACGTCTCCGTGCACGGCGCGATCAACTCGGTCGCAACGGGTCTGTTCAAGATCGCCAACGATATCCGCCTGCTCGGTTCCGGTCCGCGCTCGGGCCTCGGCGAACTGATCCTGCCCGAAAACGAGCCGGGCTCGTCGATCATGCCAGGCAAGGTCAATCCCACGCAGTGCGAGGCGATGACCATGGTCTGCTGCCAGGTGTTCGGTAATCACACCGCGATCACGATCGGCGGCAGCCAGGGTCATTTCGAACTCAACGTCTACAAGCCGCTGCTGGCATATTGTATGATACATTCCATTCAATTGCTGGCGGACACCTCGCGCTCGTTCACCGAGAACTGCGTGAAGGGCATACGGGCCGACGAAAAACGCATCCGCGA
The DNA here is from genome assembly GCA_035278345.1 of Bradyrhizobium sp. GTDB lineage: Bacteria > Pseudomonadota > Alphaproteobacteria > Rhizobiales > Xanthobacteraceae > Bradyrhizobium. Next base: position 16,686 of record DATEJC010000251.1, read on the forward strand.
CTTAATGCAGCGGTCGCTCATGCTGGTGACAGCGCTTGCACCGAAAATCGGCTACGACAACGCCGCGAAAGTCGCCAAGGAAGCGCATGCGCGCGGCACTACGCTGAAAGACGAAGCGTTACGGCTTGGCTTTGTAACGGCTGCGGAATTTGACCGTCTTGTACGACCGGACAAAATGACTCACCCGGGTTAGCAGTTTTTTCTCCGGTGCATCACCGCGCATCGCGCCCAGGTGTTATTATTATGGCTCATAACGGCTGAGCAAACGCGCATTATTATTCAGCTATTGCCATCGCGCGCGCCCGTGCTAGAGCACAATGAGTTGGTTTTGCAGAGCGAAATTCGGTTATTGATGCTATCAGATGGGCATACGGGGATTCTGGATGGCTATTGAGGCTATTTCTGCGCGACGCTGTCGCTCCTTTCCTGCGGTCTTCGCATGATGGAGACGAGCATGGGTGATGTCGTCAATCTGAATCGATTTAGGAAACGTGCGGCAAAGCAATCGGCGGCGAAGCAGGCCGACGCCAATCGTGCGCGATTTGGCCGCAGCAAGGCCGAGCGCGCGCAGGAGCAGCAGCGCGGCGAGCGCGCCAAGGCGTTGCTCGATCAGCATCGGCTCGACGACGGAGAGGCATCATGAAGTCGCCCGTCGTCAAACGTTCGATCGTCGTTGCCGGCCACAAGACCAGCGTCAGCCTCGAAGAGGCGTTCTGGAACGGCATGAAGGAAATCTCCGGCACGCGCGACATGACCTTGTCGGAGCTGGTCGGCGAGATCGACAGCAACCGTCAGCAGGGCAACCTGTCGTCGGCGATTCGCCTGTTCGTGCTCGACTACTTCCGCACGCGCGCCAATGGCAGCGGCGGCGGTAGCGGCGGCGTCGAGGCGCGCCCGCAGGCTTGATCCATATCAACATGCAAATGGCGCCCTGGACCGCGTTCCGGGGGCATTTGGCCTGACCAATTTATAATCGCTCTAAGCTCACGCGCGATTGCAAGTCATGTGCTTGACCTGCCGCCCCGCGGTTGAAATGACAGGCCATGAACGATGCCATCGCCGCAGTCACGCAGTTTCCGCTGGGCCTCGCCAAACGCGGCTATTCCGGCGTGATCCGCCGCATCGACGCCGACGCGACGGGTTCGGCGCTGTCGGCCGCGGAGCTCGAGAGCCGGTTGATCGAGCTCGGCTTCGTCGAGGGTGCGCGCGTCGAGGTGCTGCATGAGGGCGCGGTCGGACGCGACCCGATTGCGGTGCGTGTCGAAAACGTCACCATCGCCGTCCGCCGCCGCGAGGCCATGGCCATCATCGTCGGCTAGCACGGTTCGGAACGCGTCATGGAAGCCCCCTTGCTGCACCTCGCCCTGGTCGGCACCCCGAACAGCGGCAAAACCGCGCTGTTCAACGCGCTGACCGGCAGCCGGCAGAAGGTCGCGAACTATCCCGGCGTGACCGTGGAACGCAAGGAAGGCGGCTTCGTCACGCCGCAGGGCCGCCAGGTTTCCCTGGTCGACCTGCCCGGCACCTATTCGCTGCGCGGCCGCAGCCCGGACGAGGAGATCACCCGCGACATGGTGCTCGGCCGCACGCCGGGCGAGGTCCTGCCGGATCTCGTGCTGTGCGTGGCCGATGCCACCAATCTGCGGCTCACCATCCGCCTCGTGCTGGAGCTGAAGGCCACCGGCCGCCCGCTGGCGCTGGTGCTCAACATGTTCGACATCGCGACGCGCCGCGGCGTGACGGTGGATGTGCCAAAGCTATCCGCAGCGCTCGGCATTCCCGTCGTCACCTCCATCGCGGTGCGCAAGGGCGGCACCGCCGAGTTGCTGCGCCTCACCGACGAGATCGCCGCCGGCGGCAAGGCGCAGGCAGCGGAGAACCGCTGGCAGCCGCTGACCGCGGCGCAGCTGCGCGCCAGCCAGCGCGAGGCCGACCGCATCATCGGTGAAAGCGTCAGCCTGCCGACGCGGCCCGATACCTGGACCGCGCGCATCGACGCCGTCGTGCTGCACCCGGTAGCGGGGCTGCTGATCCTCGCGCTGATCCTGTTCGTCATGTTCCAAGCGGTGTTCGCCTGGGCGCAGCCGCTGATGGAGCTGTTGTCGTCAAGTTTTGGCGCGCTCGGGCAGCTCGTGCACGACAAACTACCCGCAGGGTTGCTGCAAAGCTTTTTGCAGAACGGTGTCATCGCCGGCGTCGGCAGCGTCGTGGTGTTCCTGCCGCAAATCGTCATCATCTTCCTGTTCATCCTGCTGCTGGAAGATTTCGGTTACATGGCGCGCGCGGCGTTCCTGATGGACCGCATCATGGGCGGCGCGGGGCTGCACGGCCGCGCCTTCATTCCGCTGCTGTCGAGCTTTGCCTGCGCCATCCCCGGCATCATGGCGACACGCGTGATTGACAACCGCCGCGACCGTCTCACCACCATCCTGATCGCGCCGCTGATGACCTGCTCGGCGCGCATCCCGGTCTACACGCTGATCATCTCCGCCTTCATCCCGGACGAGCAGGTGTGGGGCTGGTTCAACGTGCGTGGCCTCGTGATGTTCGGCCTCTACGCCGCCGGCATTGGCAGCGCGCTGCTGATGTCGTTCCTGATCAAATTCTTCATGCTGCGCGACTATCAGCCGGCGCCGTTCATGCTGGAGCTGCCCGACTACAAGCTGCCGCGTCTGAAGAGCATCGCGCTCGGCACCTATACCCGGGCGCTGATGTTCCTGCAGCGCGCCGGCACCACGATCTTCTCCATGATGGTGCTGATCTGGTTCCTCGCCTCCTTCCCGCAGCCGCCGGATGGCGCGACCGAGCCCGCGATCGATTTCAGCATCGCCGCCTTGATCGGCAAGACGCTGGAGCCGGTGCTGGCACCGGTCGGCTTCAACTGGCAGATCGCGGTCGCCCTGATCCCCGGCATGGCGGCGCGCGAAGTCGCGGTGGCCGCGCTCGGCACCGTCTATTCGATCGAGGGCGGCAAGGAAGCTGCCGAGCAGATCGGCCAGATGCTCGCGACGAAATGGAGCCTCGCCACCGCGCTGTCGTTCCTGGTCTGGTACATCTTCGCGCCGCAATGCGCCTCGACGCTGGCGGTGATCCGCCGCGAAACCGGCAGCTGGAAGTGGATGGCGGTGACCTTCTTCTACATGCTGACGCTGGCTTACCTCGCGAGCCTCAT
>DATEJC010000252.1:0-6878 GCA_035278345.1 Bradyrhizobium sp.
CCTCTCGGCTGAACTGACCGAAGAGTTGAACGACGCGCTCAAGCAGGCTGAGGTCGGAGAAAAGCTCCGGGCGGAGGTCGACGAATTGACCGGGCTCTTGAAGAACAACCTGGAAAAGGTCGTGCAGCATGGCAAGCGCGCGGATTCCATCGTCAAGAACATGCTGCTGCATTCGCGCGAAGGCGGCGGGGAGCACCGGCCGTCGGACATCAACGCGCTGATCGAGGAGAGCCTCAACCTCGCCTATCACGGCGCCCGCGCCGAGAAGCCGGACTTCAACATCACGATCGAGCGCGATTTCGATCCCGACGCGGGCCAGATCGACCTGTTCCCGCAAGAGGTCACGCGCGTGATCCTCAACTTGGTCTCGAACGGCTTCTACGCCGTGACCAAGCGAAGAAAGGAAGGCGGCGAGCCCGGTTTCGAGCCGACACTGCGTGCCTCCACCAAAAACCTGGGCGATGCCGTCGAAATCCGCATTCGCGACAACGGCACCGGTATTCCGGTCGAGGTGAAGGAGAAGATGTTCAACCCGTTTTTCACGACCAAGCCGGCGGGCGAAGGGACCGGATTGGGCCTATCGATGAGCCACGACATCATCGTGAAACAACATGGCGGCACAATTGACGTGCATACTGAGCACGGCCATTTCACCGAATTCCGCATCGTTTTACCGCGAACAAGCAATTTTGCAGAAAAATCCAGAGGATAGCCGTGAGTGTTCTGGTTCTTGTGGTGGATGACGAGCCCGACGTGGAGACGTTGTTCCGCCAGCAATTCCGCCGCGACCTGCGTGCGGAGCGATTCATCATGGATTTTGCCAGCTCGGCGCCGGACGCGCTGGCGCGCGTCGGCGAGACGCGAGAGCATTCGCTGATCCTGATCCTGTCGGACATCAACATGCCCGGCATGACGGGGCTGGAAATGCTGCCCAAGGTCAAGGAGATACGGCCCGAGGTGCCCGTGATCATGATCACGGCCTATGGCGATGCCGACACCAAGCGCAGGGCGCTGGAGAAAGGCGCTAGCGGGCTGCTGACCAAGCCGATCGATTTTTCGCTGCTGCGCGAGGAGATCGACACGCGGGTGGCGCAGGCTGGCTGAGCTACTCCGCCATCTCGGCTGGCGGCGTAGCAGGCCCCGCGAGCGGCCGCTCTTCCATCACGGCCAGGCAGGCTACAGCGCAAGTCATCATCAGCGCCGCTGCACCGAACACCCAGCGGAACGCTGTGATCATGTCGGAGGCCGCAATCGAGCTTACCGATCCGCGATGTTCGCCGGCGAACTGGATGTCGGCGCCTAATGCCATCAACAGGATGGCGGTGAATGCCGCCACCGTGAACGAAGCCATCAGTGCGCGGAAGAAGTTCATCGCGCCGGTCAGCGTACCGATCTGGGCGCGCGTCACCGAGTTCTGCAGCGAGACCACACTGACCGGGAACGTGGTCCCGAGACCAAGCGCGAACACCGACATCAGCGCCAGCAGGCCCCATAGCGGCAGCGTAGTGAAGGCAAGGCCGAAGCCGGAGACCGCCGCCACCGACGTGCCGACGATGGCAACGCGCTTGTAGTGCCTCGCGCGGGCCATGGTGCGGCCGGCGATTGCAGCGCCGCAGGTCGAGATCGCCGCAAGCGGGATTAGCGCAAGTCCGGCCTCACTCGGATTGAGGTGATAGACCACCTCGTAATAGAGCGGCAGGTGCACGGTAAGGCCCATGATGGCGCCGAGCGCGCAACCGCCGGCAGCAATGGCATAGGGCGCGACCGTGCCGCCCAGCAGCGGCAGCGGCAAAAACGGCTCCTCCGCCCTGCCCGCGTACCAGACGAACAGCAGCGCCAGCGCGATAGCCGACCCCACCATCGACAGGATGGTCGGCGACAGCCACAGATAACGGTTACCGCCCCAGGTCAGCACCAGCATGATGACGACAGCCGAGGCCATCAGCAGCACGCCGCCCAGCCAGTCGACCTTGCGGTGGCGATGATAGACCGGGATCTTGGCCATCTTCGGCAGCAGCATCGCGAGTGCGGCGACGCCGAGCGGAATATTGATCCAGAAGATCATCGACCAGTGCAGGTGCTCGGCGAATAGGCCGCCCAGCACCGGACCCAAGATGCCGCCGGCGACCCAGACGCCGCTGAAATAGGCCTGGTACTGGCCACGCTCGCGCGGGGACACCACGTCGGAGATCACGGTCTGCACGACCGGCATGATGCCGCCGCCGCCGAGCCCCTGCAGGCCGCGGGCGAGAATCAAGACCGGCAGGCTGGGCGCCAGCGCGCACAGCACGGAGCCTGCCATGAATAGTGTCAGCGAGACGATCACCATGACGCGGCGGCCATAGATGTCGCTGAGCGTGCCGAACACCGGCGCGACCGCGGTCGCTGCCAGCAAATAGGCCGTGATCACCCAAGAGAGATTGGAGACGTCGCCGAACTGGCGGCCGAGCGTCGGCAGCGCGGTTGCGACGATGGTCTGTTCCAGCGCGGCCAGGAACATCGTCAGCAACAGGCTCATCAGGATGGTGCGGACCTCGCGCTTGTCGAGCGGCGACGGCGGGGCGAGCGGCGGCGCATCCGCGATGTCGATGACTTCGGTCGGGATAAGCGAGATCTCTTCGGCGACCTCGTCGGACAAAATTTCTTGGTCGGCAGCTCGACGGCTCTGCCGTTCGAAATCGCTCATTTCAGGCAATTTGTTCTACGCGGAAACCCGCGCGGGTGAATCATTCTCTTGTGCAAGCACTTTAGGGATCAATCCAGCGCTGCGGCACCCGGCTCAGCGCATGGGAGCATCCCGCGCGCGCAGCCTCGCGACACCGTGATTTGCCGGAGCTGAGGATCAAGCCCGCGGCGGCCGCTTCAGCTTCGCCCGTTTTGGCAGCAACTTCGGCCACAGCACGATGTGATCCTGCAGATCGTCGACGGAAATCTCGCCCTCCACGCCCTGCACCCGTCCGCGCACGGAGACGCCGGCTTCGTGCACGGTGTTGGGATCGCCCGAGATCAGCGGGTGCCACCAATAGAGATCGCGGCCCTCCGCGACGAGACGATAGCCGCAGCTCGGCGGCAGCCAGCTGAGGGTGCGCACGTTGTCGGGCGTAAGCCGCACGCAATCCGGAACCTGGTCGGAGCGGTTCGCATAGTCCTTGCAGGAACAAGCGCCGGCATCGAGCAGGCGGCAGGCGACGTCGGTGAAGTAGATCTTGCCGGTATCCTCGTCTTCGAGCTTCTCCAGGCAGCAGCGCGCGCAGCCGTCGCACAGGCTTTCCCATTCGGCGTTGGACATTTCCTCCAACGTCTTGGTTTTCCAGAAGAATCCCTCCTGGCCCGAGATTCGTTTGGGCGGTGCGGTCATAAGCTTCTGATTTCCCTGGATTCGCGCCGGTCGCCCGTCCTTCTAGGGGCTGGAAGAGCGGGAGCGCAAGCGGGCTTGGCCCTTACGGAACGATAACAAACGCATTAGGTCTATCGTTCAAAATCGCTGCAACACCATTGGTTTATGGCCCCCTCTCGGATAGAACTAGGGGTGAGTCCCCAAATGCGCCTGGAACGCCTTGGGTTTGCCGCAACATTCCCGCAAGACGTCTTGTGGCAGCCTTTGGGGCGCCGCAGCGCTTTCGAACCGATGAAGTAAACCGGTGCGCAGGATCATACCGCCGCAGTGGAAGACGAAGATCAAGAACACGATGCTGGACATCGATGCCCGCATCGATTCCACGCTGTTCTCTTCCGCCAAGGGCCTGCGCGAGCTGTATGAGCGCTACTCGACCTTCATGGATCGCTTCTATGTCGGCCGCTGGAAGCGCTGGGTGATCATCGAGCCGCTGTCGGAGGCCGCTACCCTTGGCCTCGGCGGGATGGTGCTGATGCTGGCGCTGGCGATCCCCGCGTTCCGCGAGACCTCCGACGACGACTGGCTGAAAAAATCCGACCTCGCGGTCACCTTTCTCGACCGCTACGGCTCGCCGATCGGCAGCCGCGGCATCAAGCACAACGACTCGATCCCGCTGGAAGATTTTCCCGACGTGCTGATCAAGGCGACGCTCGCCACCGAAGACCGCCGCTTCTACGACCATTTCGGCATCGACATCCCCGGCACCGCCCGCGCGCTTGTCACCAACGCACAGGCCGGCGGCGTCCGCCAGGGCGGCTCGTCCATCACGCAGCAGCTGGCGAAGAACCTGTTCCTCAACAACGAGCGCACCATCGAGCGCAAGGTGAAGGAAGCGTTCCTCGCGGTGTGGCTCGAGACGCGCCTGACCAAGAACGAAATCCTGAAGCTCTATCTCGACCGCGCCTATATGGGCGGCGGCACGTTCGGCGTCGACGGTGCGGCGCATTTCTATTTCAACAAGTCGGCGCGCGACGTGAACCTTTCGGAAGCCGCGATGCTGGCCGGCCTGTTCAAGGCGCCGACGAAGTACGCGCCGCACATCAACCTGCCTGCCGCCCGCGCCCGCGCCAACGTCGTGCTCGACAACCTCGTCGATGCCGGCTTCATGACCGAGGGCCAGGTGTTCGGCGCCCGCCGCAATCCGGCCTTCGCCGTCGACCGCCGCGACGAGAATTCGCCGAACTACTATCTCGACTGGGCCTTCGACGAGATGCGCAAGCTCGTCGACACCTTCCCGAAATCCTACACCGAGCGTGTCTTCGTGGTACGCACCGCGATCGACATGAACGTGCAGCGCGCGGCAGAAACCGCGATCGAAAACCAGCTGCGCCAGTTCGGCCGCGACTATCACGCAACGCAAGCCGCCACCGTGGTCGCCGATCTCGACGGCGGCGTCCGCGCCATGGTGGGCGGACGCGACTATGGCGCCAGCCAGTTCAACCGCGCGACCGACGCCTATCGCCAGCCCGGCTCCTCGTTCAAGCCGTATGTCTATGCGACCGCGTTGATGAACGGCTACAAGCCGACCTCGATCGTGGTCGACGGCCCCGTTTGCATCGGCAACTGGTGCCCGCAAAATTATGGCCATTCCTATTCCGGCTCGGTGACGCTGACGCAGGCGATTACGCGCTCGATCAATGTCGTGCCGGTAAAACTCTCGATCGCGCTCGGCGGCAAGGCGCCGAACCCGGCCAAGGTCGGCCGGCAGAAGATCACTGAAGTCGCGCGCAAGTTCGGCATCAAGGCGCCCCTGCCCGACACGCCGTCGATGCCGATCGGCTCCGACGAAGTCACCGTGGTCGAGCATGCCGTGGCCTATGCGACCTTCCCGAACCGCGGCCGCGCGGTCACGCCGCATGCGGTGCTCGAGGTGCGCACTGGCGCCGGCGATCTGGTCTGGCGCTGGGACCGCGAGGGCCCCAAGCCGCGGCAGGCGATCCCGGCTTCGGTCGCCTCCGACATGGCTGAAATGATGAGCCACGTTGTCAGCGAAGGCACCGCGCGCCGCGCGATCATGGACGGCATTCCGACCGCCGGCAAAACCGGCACCACCAACGCCTATCGCGATGCCTGGTTCGTCGGCTACACCGGCAACTTCACCTGCGCGGTGTGGTACGGCAATGACGACTATTCGCCCACCAACCGCATGACCGGCGGCTCGCTGCCGGCGCAGACCTGGCACGACATCATGGTGGTTGCCCACCAGGGCGTCGAGATCAAGGAAATCCCCGGCGTCGGCATGGGCCAGAGGCTGCCGCCGACTCCACAGAATGCCGCGGCGATGGCCTCAGGTGCGCCGAAGATCATCGACACCAAGCCCGGCCCGCCGCCGGTGCTGACCAAGCGCGGCGCCGACGTCCTGGTGCGGATCGAGAAGCAGCTCGACGACGCGAGCAAGACGGCGGCGAAAACCTCGGCCAGCGAACCGCCGAAGGGAGCCAAGTCGGGTTCGCTCGCTTTCCCCGAAAGCTTTGCGGCGGCAAACGACGAAAAGGCCGCGCCCGACGCGCGCAAGAACTGACAAAACCGTGCGGCTCATCTTCATCACCCTGCTGGCGCTCCTGATCGCCTCGGCCATCGGCCTCGGGTCGACCTACATGACCGCGACCAAGGGCACTGACCTGGGCACGCTGAAGATCGGCGCCTGGACCGCGCGGCCGAAGACCGGCACCGCCGACGCCGACCCTTATTCGCGCGCCACCATCGTGCGCAGCGGCGAATTGCCTGTCGGTACCGGCGATGGCGTCGCCTTCACAGCCACCACCGACGACAAGAACAAGCCGCTCGATGGCCGCTGCGACGTTGTGGTCAGCGGCGTGACGCCGGCGGCGCGGTTCTGGACGCTGACGTTGTACGATCCGAAGGGACAGCTCGTCGCCAATACGTTGCAGCGCTACGGCTTCACCAGCCAGGAAGTGATCCGCGGCGCCGACGGCCAGTTTGAGGTGCGCGTGACCTCGCGCGCGCGTTCCGGCAACTGGCTGCCGACCGGCGGCATCGAGCGCTATGCGCTGATGTTGCGGCTTTACGATACGCCGGTGGGCGTCGCCACGCGCACCCAGCGCGACGCGCCGATGCCGCAGATATCGACGGTGGGCTGCCCATGATCCGGCTCGCCTTCACCATCATCGCAGGCGTGCTGCTCGGTCTCATCGTGCATCTCGTCGCCGTGCTGGCGTTGCCGCGCATTGCGACGCAGGACGCCTATTCGCGGCTGACGCCGATGACCAAGCTCAACGCGGTGACGCAGCTGCCGGTTGCCGATCCCACCAACGCGCCGATGCCGTTCATGGATCCGGCCTTTGCGATTGCGATCTGCCGCTATGATCTGTCGGGTGGGCCGATCAAGCTCGCAGTGCCCGTCAGCCAGGCCTACACGTCAGTTTCATTCTACACCCGCAACGAAGTCGCCTATTACGCCATCAACGACCGCTCCGCAGGCCGCAAGGTGATCGAGCTCGATCTGATGACCGAAGCGCAG
>DATEJC010000253.1:0-8982 GCA_035278345.1 Bradyrhizobium sp.
GCCGATCAGCTCCAGCAATGTCGGCACGAGATCGCAGGCATGGACGAACTGATGGCGTAGCTCGCCCCTGGCCTTGATGCCGTTGGGCCAGCTCATCACGAAGGGATCGCGGATACCGCCGCCATGGGTGTTCTGCTTGTATCGGCGCAGCGGCGTGTTCGACGCCATCGCCCAGCCGTGCGGAAAATTGCTGTGGGTGTCGGGGCCGCCGATGTCGTCGATCCGCTGTACCTTCGCCGGCATTGGCTCGGGGCGGAAATTGTACGGACCCATCGCGTTGATGAAGCCGAGCGGCCCGCCCTCCTGGCTGGCGCCATTGTCGGACATCACGATGATGAGCGTGTTGTCGCGCACGCCGGCCTTCTCGAGGAAAGCCACCAGCCGCGCCAGATGTTGGTCGGCATGGTCGAGCATGCCGGCAAAAGCCGATTGCAGGCGGGTGAAGACGCGCCGCTCGTCGTCGGAATGCTCATCCCATGCCTTCACACCGTCATTGCGGTTCGGCATCCTGGTTTCCTGCGGCACCACGCCCATCCCCTTCTGCTTTGCCATGCGCTGTTCGCGCTCGGCATCCCAGCCATGGGAAAACATCGCGTCATAGCCCTTGATGAGGTCCGCGGGCGCCTGGTGCGGCGCGTGGCAGGCGCCGAGTGCGACCCAAGTCAGCCATGGCAGATCGGGCCGGTCGGCGAGGTGATCGGCGATGAAGCGGATCGACTGGTCGACCAAATCCGAGGTCAGGTGATAGCCGCTCTCATAGGTGCCGGGCGCATCGACATGGGCGTTGTCCGAGACGAGCTCCGGCGCGTATTGATCGGTCTCGGCATCGAGGAAGCCGTAGAAGCGGTCAAAGCCGCGGCCGAGCGGCCAGCCGTCGAACGGCCCGGTGGCGCCGCTCTCGGTCAGCGGCGTGACGTGCCACTTGCCGACCATGTAATTGCGATAGCCGTGGCTGCGCAGCATCTCGGCAACCGTGCCCGCCTCCTTGACGATCTTGCCGCGATAGCCGGGATAGCCGGAATCGAAATTGGCAAGACACCCGACGCCGACGGAATGGTGGTTGCGTCCGGTGAGCAGTGCGGCGCGCGTGGTCGAGCACATCGCCGTGGTGTGGAAGCCGGTATAGCGCAGCCCTTCGGCGGCGAGCCTGTCGATGGTCGGAGTGCTGATGCGCGAGCCGTAGCAGCCGAAGTCGGAGAAGCCGACATCGTCGAACAGCACGACGAGGATGTTCGGCGCACCAGCCGGCGGCCTTTTGGCCTGCGGCCACCACGGCTTTGAATCCTTGATGGTCTTGCCGATGGTGCCGCCGAAGGACTTTGTGTCGCCGCTCATGGTTTCCTCCCTGCCGTGGTTCGCGGCCACGTTTGCCCGCGGCTCGCCTCTCCCCCGTCCAAGGGTCGGAACGGGCTTGCCTCAAATCATAATCCGAATTATGATTATGTATTGTCGGAGAATGCAAGCGCAAATGCTGCCCCATTCGGATGAGCTGGACCTGCCCGGCGTCGCCCCGTCACGGCAGAAACGCAGCCGCGAGACCACGCTGGCGCTGCTCAAGGCCGGCGCCGAGATGCTGCGCGCGCGCAACCTCGCTGAACTCTCCATCGAGGCGCTGTGCGCCGAGGTCGGCGCCACGGTGGGCGCCTTTTACAGCCGGTTCGAGAGCAAGGACGCCTATTTCAACGCGCTGATGGCGCTCGCCGCCCGCGACGGCGAGCGGCGGGTGGCGGAGATGGCTGCCGATACGGGCGTCCGCCATGCCGACCTCGCGGCGCGCTGTCATCGCCTGGTGCGCGGCCTTATCGGCTGGATGCGCGCGCATGAGGGCGTGCTGCGCGCAGCGCTGCAGCACGACGACAACAGGCCGGACAAGTGGACGCCGTTCAAGCAGCTCGCCCGCGCCAATACCGAGCGCGCCACGCCTCTCCTGCTGCCGGCCATGGGCAAGGGCCGCCGCGCGGCCAAGAGCCGCGCGATCGCGTTCGGCTTTCAGGTCGTGCTGGGCACGCTGGTCAACGCGATCCTCAACGATCCCGGCCCGCTATCCCTGCACGATAGGGAGTTGGAGGAGCGGCTTTCGAATTTGCTGCGGCAATTGCTGCAAGCCGAGATGGGCTAGCGTCTCATGGCGGGCGTGGCGCCGCCAGGAGCAAGCCTCTCTGACCCATCCTGCGAAGCGTGCTAATTCGTGCCGAGATATGCCTTCTGCACTTGCGGGTCCTGCGCGAGGGCCACGGCGGTGCCGGAAAGCACGCTCTTGCCGACCTGCAGCACGGTGGCGAAATCGGAGACTTCGAGCGCGAGCTCGATCGACTGTTCGGCCAGCAGCAGGGTGAGGCCTTCCTTGTGCAGGCGGCCGAAGGTCTCGTACATGGATTCGACCACCGCGGGCGCCAGCCCCAGCGACGGCTCGTCGAGCATCAGCAGTTTCGGGTCGCTCATCAGGGCGCGGCCGACGGCGAGCATCTGCCGCTCGCCGCCCGACATGGTGCCGGCGCGCTGGGCGCGGCGCTCTTTCAGTTTTGGAAAAATCTCGTAAACGCGCTCGAGCAGCACTGACGTGCGCGACTTGTCCTGCAGCGGCGTTGCGCCAAGCAGGAGGTTGTTCTCGACGCTCTGCTGTACGAACAGCCGCCAGCCCTCCGGCGACAGCGCAAGGCCCTTGCGCACGATGGCAAACGCGGTCTGGCCGGCGAGCTCCTCGCCGCGGAAATGGATCGAGCCGGAATGCAGTGGAATGAGGCCGGCGATCGCATTCAGCGTCGTGGTCTTGCCGCCGCCATTGGAGCCGAGCAACGCCACCACACTGCCTTCGGGCACTTCCAGCGACACGTCGGACACGCCGATCAGGTCGCCGTAGCGCACCTCCAGATGCTCGATCTTGAGCAGCAGCCCCGTCATGGCGCAGGTCCGCCCATCAGTTCGATTGGCGTATGGCCGGCCGCCGCCTTGGCCGCGCGGGTGCCGAGATAGGCCGCGATCACGGCGGGATTCGACGTCACCTCGCGCGGGCTGCCGCGCGCGATCTCCTTGCCCTGGTGAAACACCATCACCCGGCTCGCCAGCGACATAATGACTTCCATGATGTGCTCGACGATCACGAGTGTGATGCCGGAACGATGGATGTCGCGGACGAGGTCGATGGCAAGTTGGATCTCGCGCTGGGTGAGGCCAGCCATTGCCTCGTCGAGCAGGAGCACCTTCGGCTCGGTCGCCAGCGCCCGCGCAATCTCCAGCCGCTTGCGGCCGGGCGTGCCGAGCGAGCGCGCCGGCGAATCCGCTAATCGACTCATCCCGACCCGCTCCAGCACGGAGCGCGCCTTCGCCTCGGCCTCGTGGCGGCGCGGCGTGCGCAGGAACGCGCCGATCATGACATTTTCGAGCACCGACATGCGCTCAAAGGTCTGCGGCACCTGGAAGGTGCGGGCGAGCCCAAGCTGCGCCCGCGCCTCCGGCGTCAGCGCGGTGATGTCGCGGCCCTCGAAAAAGACTTTGCCTTCGGTTGCCGGCAGGTCGCCGGTCAGGCAGTTGAAGAAGGTGGATTTGCCGGCGCCGTTGGGGCCGATCAGGCCGAGGATGTCGCCCTGCTCCAGCGTGACGCTGGCGGAATCCACCGCCTTGAAGCTGCCGAAGGCCTTTGTGATGTCGCGCGCTTCAAGGAGCATGCGAGGCTCCCCGTACTGCGCCCTCCTCCGGCGCCTTGGTAGTGCGCCTTGCAAGCAGGCGGTTGACCAGTTCCAGAATGCCGCCGGGTTGGAAGCGGGCGATGAGCACGATGATGGCGCCGTAGACCACGAAGGTGAGGCCGGCGCCCTTGCCGCCGAGCACGCTGTTGGAGATTTCCTCCAGCGGCACCAGGATCGCGGCTCCCACCAGCGGGCCGAACAAGAGGCCGGCGCCGCCGAGGGCTGCCATGATCAGCACCTTCACGGAGATCAGGATGCCGAGCCCGGACTCGGGATCGACGAAGCCGAACATCATGGCATAGAGCGTGCCGGCGACGCTGGTGAAGGCTGCGCTGAGCATGAAGGCGTAGAGCTTGGTGCGGCTTGCGGGTGCGCCGAGCGAGCGTGCGGCCCGCTCGGAATCCCTGATGGCGCGCAGGTAGAATCCCAGCCGGCTATTGGTCATCCACCAGGTAATGCCGAGCGTGACGATGAGCACAACAAGGAAGATATAGTAGTAAGGCAGCGCCGAGATGAAGGAGACGTCGAAGACATTGCGCGGCACCGTCGGGCCGGCAAGGCCGACGGCCGCGCCGAGATATTCGGTGTTGACGACGATGAGGCGCGCGAGCTCAGCGACTGCGATGGTCGCCATGCTGAAATAATGGCCTGACAGCCGCAGCGTCGGCACGCCGATCACGGCGGCAATGCCGACCGCAATGGCGATTCCGGCAGGAATGCCGACCAGCGGAGACAGCGCAAAATGCTGATAGGCGCCCATCGCGGCATAGGCGCCGCAGCCGAAGAACACGACGTGGCCGACCGAGACCTGCCCGGCGTAACCCCCGACAATGTTCCAGGCCGATGCGGCGATGGCATAGAGCAGCACCAGCGCGCCCAGCCGCTGCTGAAACGGCGTCGAAAACAGCAGCGGATAGGCGATAACGACCGCGAGCGCCACCGAGATCCAGATCGCGCGGCGCATCATCACATCTTCCCCATCAGGCCCTGCGGCCTGAACCACAGGAATCCGAGGAACAGCGTGTAGACCACGATGTCCTTGTAGACGGCGCCCAGCAAATAGGCCGAGAGCGACTCGATGACACCGATCAGGAGGCCCGCCACCAGAGCGCCGGGTACACTGCCGAAGCCGCCGAGCGAGACCGTGACAAAGGCAACGATGGCGAGCGTCTCGCCGACCGTCGGCACGATGTAGAAGAAGGTGGCGATCAGCGCACCCGCAAGCCCCGTGGCCCCGGCCGCAATCGCCCAGGCGATCGCCTGCATGGTATCGGGCCGGATGCCCATCAGCTGCGCGGCGGTGGAATCCTCCGATACCGCCAGCATCTTTGAACCGAGCGAGGTCCGCGTCAGCAACAGATGCATGCCGAGCGTCACCAGAAGCGCGACGACGCCGGCGAGCAGCCGAGGCGCCTCGATGCGGATGCCGAAGAGATCGATGGTGCCGCCGACCAAATTGGCTGGCAGCGTGTTGAAATTAGCGCCGAACCACCAGAACACGGAATAGCGCAGCAATAGCGCAAGCCCGAACGTGCCGAGGATCTGCGCCAGCATCGGGCCCTTCATGATGTCGCGGATCAGCGCGAAATAGACGACGACGCCCAGCGTCGCCAGCAGCACAATGGCGAGCGGCGCGCCGATCAGCGGTCCTCCTCCCATCAGCGTGTAAACGACGAACGCGACGTACATTCCGAGCATGACGAAATCGCCATGCGCGAAGTTGACGACGTTCATCATGCCCCACACCAGCGTCAGCCCTGAGGAGAACAACGCGTAGACGGCGCCGAGCAGCAGGCCGCCGACAATCACCTGAACGAGGACGAACGACATCTTGTGCTTTTCCCGTTCAGGCAATGGTCGCGGAACGAGGCATGGAAGGCAACGGGAAAGGGCGGGATTTTCGTCCCGCCCCACAAGATCACCAGCCTTTGTACGGCATGACCGGCGGTTTCACGGCACTGGCCTTGGGCCAGACCGTCACATAGCTCTCGCCGTCGTCCTGAAGCTGGATGATCACGCCGGAGGCCAGCACGTTCTGGCCCTTGTCGTCGAACTTCACGCCCTTGTAACCTAGCACGAGCTGCTCGGGCTTGAGGTCGGTCGCCTTCAGCGCCGCCTGGATCTTGGCGGGATCGGTGGAGCCGGCGCGGTTGATCGCGTCCATCAGCACCAGGAAGCCCGTCATCGAACGCGCAGCGGTGTCTTCCAGATCATCGCCGCTCTTCTTCTTGTACATGTCGGCAATGATCGCTGTCGGCGATCCCGCGGGACCAAGGCTCCAGGAGGAACGATTGAACACGCCCTGCGAGATCTTGCCGATCGCCTTGAGAGAAGAGGGGTCGGAATAGCCGGCGTCGTCGGCGATCATCATCGCCGGCTTGTAGTTCTGTGCCTGCATGGTCCTGGCGAACAGGATCGCGTCCGAGGGATAGACGATCATGATCACCACGTCCGGCTTCTTCTCCTTGAGCTGCAACACCTGGCTCTGCACGTCGGTGGCGTTGGCGGGATAGGCGACGTCGAGCGCGATCGGTTGGCCCTTCTCCTTGAAGGCAGCGGCAATCACGCTTGCGACCGACGTGCCGTATTCGGTGTTGTCATGCACGATCGCGACACTGTCGGTCTTGGCGCCGGCGGCTTTCATGTCGGCAAGGAACTCGCCATAGAGCTTGGCGAAGTCGGCGGCGACCGGCGTGGTGCGGAAGAACCATTTGAAGCCGCGCTCGGTGAGGTTTGCCGCGACGGACTCGCCGTTGACGAAGGGAATGCCATATTTCTCGGCAATCGCGCTCGTGGTCAGCGTGATGCCGGACTGATAGGCGCCGGTCAGCGCGACGACCTTCTCTTCCGTGATCAGGCGCAGCGCCTGGTTCTGGCCGGCGGCGGGGCTGCCCTGGTTGTCGGCGAACACGACCTCGACCTTGGCGCCACCGAGGCCTGGAAGGCCCGTGCCCTTGGCGAGCGGGAAATTACCGAGCTCGGGGTGGTCATTGTTGATGATATCAAGCGCGACTTCGATCGCCGCCTTGGCATGAACACCGGCGCTGGCGGCGTTGCCGCTCAACGGGAAGATCGCGCCGATCTTGACGGTCTGCTGCGCGAGCGCCCCACCCGACAGCGCAAGCGACATCGCGGCAGCCGAAAGCAGCACGAACATATGCTTGAATTTCATGTGATGGTCTCCAGGGGTGCGCCCGCGGTGAACGGGCTTGGTGACAAGCCTTGGCCCGCAAAAAAGCGGTGGCGTCCGTTTCCTCTTGTTGTTTGGTAGCGCAAGCATTGCATGGCCGCCAATGACCGGCAAGCTGCGCCGCAATGGGTGACGGTGACGCGGCGTCAGTCATTGGTCGCAGACTGCAGCGCAACGCTTTCGGCGCGAGGCGCGCGTGATGCGACGGGCGCAAAGTCCCGACCGCGCGGGCCGCCACGCCGGCGCTGACATCGCCGAGATCATTGCAGCCGCTGCCGGAAACCCTCCCGCCGAACAGGCTCGGCCTGCAAAATGCGCGCGCCTCCGCGCTTGCCAAGGGCAGCATCAAGCGGGTAGAAGGACCCCACCAGCGGGCAGTGATTTGTCCTGATCCCGCCGCAAGCGATTTACCCGGATAGCGCAATAAGCTATTGATTGGACTGGGTAATTCATTGGGGAATGGTGTAACGGTAGCACAACAGACTCTGACTCTGTTTGTCTTGGTTCGAATCCAGGTTCCCCAGCCAACCTTTCGCCGCCAGTTCGCAACCTTGCAACGCTCAGCGATGCCCGCATTCGCCGGCCTCGCTTGGCATGGGCGCCTGCTCTGACGCCCATCGCTCCCGCCGGGCTTACCGGCTAGCGTAACAACGCTGCCGGGAGGGATGGACAGATGAAATCAGAGTTATGGCGCTGGTCGGCGACGGATCTCGCGCGGGCGATTGCATCAAAGGACGTTTCCAGCCGCGAAGCCGTGCGATCGACCCTTGAGCGCATCGCGCAGGTCAATCCGGCGCTGAATGCGATCGTGCACGTGCTTGCCGAGGAAGCGCTGGCTGCCGCAGATGTCGCCGACGCGGCCGTGCGAGCCGGTTACAAGCTCGGTCCGCTGCACGGCGTTCCCGTGACCACCAAGGTGAATGTCGATCAACGCGGCTGCGCCACCACCAACGGCGTCGTGGAATTCCGCAATGTGATCGCGACCGACGACAGTCCGGTGGTTGCAAATTTGCGCAAGGCCGGCGCCATCATCGTCGGCCGGACCAATACGCCGGCCTTTTCGCACCGCTGGTTCACCGACAACGACCTGCACGGCGCAACGTATAATCCCTGGAGCAAAGACCTGACGCCGGGAGGCTCAAGCGGTGGCGCAGCCTCTGCCGTTGCAGCGGGCATGGGAGCCGTGGCGCACGGCAATGATTTCGGCGGCTCCATTCGCTATCCCGCCTATGCCTGCGGCGTCGCCGGCCTGCGCCCGACTCCGGGACGAATTCCTGCCTTCAATCCCTCCGCGACTTCAGAGCGTCCGATCACGGCGCAGCTGATGTCGGTGCAAGGACCGCTTGCCCGTTCGGTCGCGGACATTCGCCTCGCACTTGCCGCGATGGCGCAAGCAGACATGCGTGACGGAAACTGGATGCCCGTTCCACTGAGCGGACCGGCGCTCGACCGCCCGGTTGGCGTAGCGATTGCGCCAGCGCCTTTCGGAGACGAAGCGCCGGAGGTGAACGCTGCCGTGAAGGCCGCCGGCAAATGGCTTGCGGAAGCCGGTTTCGCCGTCGAGGAGATCGTGCCGCCAAGGCTGGCCGAAGCGGCAGACGTGTGGCACCGCCTCGTCATCAATGAGGAGCGCCGGGCGCTCGCACCCCTGATCCGCAAATTCGGCGATGCGAAGAGCCGCTACAATCTCGACTGTCACATCGCTTACGCACCCGAGCTCGACGGCGACGCGGTGCTGGCCTGCTTTGAGCAACGCCTTGGCATCATCCGGGCCTGGCAACTTTTTCAGGAGCGCTATCCGATCATCATCCTGCCGGTGTCGGCGCAACTGCCCTTCCGCTTCGGGCAGGACCAGGAGGACGCGGCTGTCGTTCGCGCCCTGCTCGACGCCCAGCGTCCGCTGCTGGCGATCCCGGCGCTCGGCTTTCCATCGCTCACGGTTCCGACCGGAATTGCCGGCGGCAAACCCGTTGGCGTCCAGGTGATCGCAGGGCGTTTCCGCGAGGACATCTGCCTTGCGGCCGGCGAAGCGATCGAGGCGCGTGCATCCACGTTCACGCCGATCGACCCGCGTTGAGGGTCACTGCCCTACCTGATCCTTCCTTC
>DATEJC010000254.1:0-2936 GCA_035278345.1 Bradyrhizobium sp.
GAATTGCAGCACGCCGGCCACAATCACCACCATCGCCAGCGACAGCGGCAGGAACACCTTCCAGCCGAGCCGCATCAGTTGATCGTAGCGGTAGCGCGGCACGATCGCCTTCGCCATCGCGAACAGGAAGAACATGAAGAATAGCTTCAGGGCGAACCAGACCACGCCCGGGATCCAGGTGAACGGCGGCAGTGCGACCGGCGGCAGCCAGCCGCCGAGGAACAGGATCGTCGCCATCGCACACATGGTGGTGATGGCCACATACTCGCCAAGCATGAACAGCAGATACGGCGTCGAACCGTATTCGACCATGAAGCCGGCGACCAGTTCGGATTCCGCTTCCACGAGGTCGAACGGCGGGCGGTTGGTTTCCGCCAGGGCCGAGACGTAGAACACCACGAACATCGGGAATAGCGGCCAGACATACCAGTTGAGGATGGTCAGCTGCGGCAGTCCGATCAGGCTGGCAAAGCCGCGCGTGTTCTGCGCTTCCACGACCGCCGAGAGATTCAGCGAGCCGGCGCACAGCAGGACCGTGATGATCACGAAGCCTATCGAGACCTCGTAGGACACCATCTGCGCCGCCGATCGGAGCGCGGCGAGGAACGGATATTTCGAGTTCGACGACCAGCCGGCCATGATGATGCCGTAGATCGAAAGCGACGAGATCGCGAAGATGTAGAGGATGCCGACATTGATGTCGGCGATGACCCAGCCGAGATCCATCGGGATCACAGCCCAGGCGGCCAGCGCCAGGACGCAGGACACCAGCGGCGCCAGCAGGAAAACGCCCTTGTTGGAGCCGGACGGAATGATCGGCTCCTTCAGCACGAACTTGAGCAGGTCCGCGAAGGATTGCAGCAGGCCCCACGGGCCAACCACGTTGGGGCCGCGGCGGATCTGCACCGCCGCCCAGATCTTGCGGTCGGCAAGCAGGATGTAGGCGATCGCGATCAGGAGCACCACGAGCAGCAACAGGCTCTGCGCCACCATGATGATGAGCGGCCAGAGGAAGCCGGTCCAGAACTCGCTTGCGAAGAATTCAGCCATCAGCGCACGCTCACTCCGCTGCCGTCAGCATTTGCCCGGAGGCAAGGCGCGAACATTCCGCCATCACCGCCGAGGCCCGTGCGATCGGGTTAGTCATGTAGAAGTCCTTGATGGCGGCCTTGAACGCCGCCTTGTCGACGTTGCCGCCCTTGCCGGCCAGCGCCTTCACATCATCGGCCTTGCCCGGCTCGATCTGGTCGATCCGCATCAGATGCGGCGCCGCCTTGAAGATGGCCTGCCGCAGCTGCGCCAGCGAGTCGAACGGCAACTTCTTGCCCAGCACGTCCGAGAGCGCGCGGACGATCGCCCAGTCCTCGCGCGCTTCGCCCGGCGGGAATGCGGCCCGGTTGGCCAGCTGCGCCCTGCCCTCGGTGTTGACGTAGATGCCGGACTTTTCGGTATAAGCCGCACCAGGCAGGATCACGTCCGCGCGATGTGCGCCACGGTCGCCATGGGTGCCAATGTAGACGACGAACGTGCCGTCAGCCACCTTGGTTTCATCCGCGCCGAGCAGGAACAGCACGTCGAGCGTGCCGAAGGTCGTCATCTGGGCGACCGAGAGCCCGCCTTTCGGCTGGGAGAAGCCGATGTCGAGCGCGCCGGCGCGGGAGGCCGTGTCCTGCAGCACGCCGAAGCCGTTCCAGCCGTCTTTGACCGCGCCGATGTTGAGCGCGAGCTTTGCGGCCAGCGACAGCACGGCAGCCCCGTCCGGGCGTGCGAGACCCGCGGCGCCAACCAGCACAATCGGGTGCTTGGCGTTCTTCAGCACCTCGCCGAAGGAATGCTTGCCGGCGGCGAGCCCGTTCAGCGAGTCCGTGCCCGCGCCGATATGGTCGTATTCATAGGTCAGGTCGGCCTTCGGGCCGATCACGCCGACCTTGAGCTGTCCGGTGCGCCAGCGCTTGCGGATGCGCGCGTTGAGCAGCGTGCCTTCGCGGCGCGGATTGGAGCCGATGATGAGCAGCGCGTCGGCCTGTTCGATGCCCGCGATCGTCGGATTGAAGATGTAGGAGCCGCGGCCCGCCTTGGCCTCAAAAGCCTCTCCGCCCTGGACCGCGAGATTGGTGGAGCCGAATTTGGCCAGCAGCTCCTTCAGCGCGTACATCTCCTCGACCGCCGCAAGATCGCCGGCAATGGCGCCGATGCGGTTGCCGTGGATATGACCGGCCTTGGCCGCGATGGCCGCAAAGGCTTCCTGCCACGAGGCGGGGCGGAGTTTGCCGTTCTCGCGGATATAGGGCCGGTCGAGGCGCTGTGTGCGCAGGCCGTCGACGATGTGGCGGGTCTTGTCGGAGATCCATTCCTCGTTCACGGCCTCGTTGACGCGCGGCAGGATGCGCATTACCTCGCGGCCGCGGGTGTCGACCCGGATTGCAGATCCGATGCCGTCCATCACATCCACTGACTGCGTCTTGCCGAGCTCCCACGGACGGGCGGCGAACGCATAAGGCTTCGAGGTCAGCGCGCCGACCGGGCAGATGTCGACGAGATTGCCCTGCAGCTCCGAGGTCAGCGCCTGCTCGAGATAGGTCGTGATCTCCATATCCTCGCCGCGGCCGGTGGCGCCCATTTCCGGCGTGCCGCAGACTTCCGCAGAGAAGCGGACGCAGCGCGTGCACTGGATGCAACGGTTCATCGAGGTCTTGACCAGCGCGCCGAGATACTTGTCCTCGACGGCGCGCTTGTTCTCGGCGAAGCGGCTGGTGTCGACGCCATAGCCCATCGCCTGGTCCTGCAGGTCGCACTCGCCGCCCTGGTCGCAGATCGGGCAATCCAGCGGATGGTTGATCAGCAGAAATTCCATCACGCCTTCGCGCGCCTTCTTGACCATCGGCGAGCGGGTGGAGATTTCCGGCGGCTCGCCCTTGGGGCCGGGACGGCAGTCG
>DATEJC010000255.1:0-4020 GCA_035278345.1 Bradyrhizobium sp.
GGGCTCGGCCTTGTCGGCGTTCGACACCACGGCGCTCGAGGTCTCGGCGACTTCGGCGCGCGGTGCAATCGCATTGGTGGTCACGGGAGCGGCAGGCTGGGCCGGACCGGCGGAAGCAAGCTTCATGGGTCCGGCCTTGACCTGAACCGTCCTGACCCGGACCGGCTTCATCGGCTCAGCGGAACCGGGAATCGCGACAAGCTGCTGGGAATGAATCACGCCGCTGGTGAGCGGGGCCGGCTCCGGCTTGGCCTCGGGCTTCGGCTGCGCCGGCGGCAGGGCGGCAGCGGCGGCTGCCATCAGCGAAGGTTTAGCCGGGGCGATCGAGCGAACGGGCTGCATGGCATCGAACCCAGGCTCGGACGAAGCTGAGACCTGCACGGCGCCCTGCGCCTGAACCATCGACCTGGAGGTGTCGGCTTCCGCGACCTCGGTGTTGGCTTCTGCCGGGTTGCGCTCGGTGATGGCGGCGACGGTGCGCTTGGTCGAACCCTTTTCGAGGTTTTCCGCAAGCAGGCTGCGCATCGTGGCGTCGCGCGAGCCGCCGCTGCGCCCGCCCAGCACCACGCCAACGAGATGGCGATTGCCGCGGCGCATCGAGCTCACGAGATTGAAGCCGGAAGCGCGCGTGTAGCCGGTTTTGATGCCGTCGACGCCTTCGACCTTGCCGAGCAGACGATTGTGATTGCGGATCGCATTGCCCTTGTAGACGAAGGTCGAGGTCGCGAAGTAGCGATAGTAGCGCGGGAAACGGTCCTGGATCGCGCGGCCGAGGGTTGCCTGGTCGCGCGCGGTGGTGATCTGCGCGTCGTTGGGCAGGCCCGAAGCGTTGCGATACACTGTTTTGCTCATGCCGAGCGCGCGCGCCTTGCGCGTCATCAGCTTGGCGAATTCATCTTCATCGCCGGCGATCGCTTCGGCGATCACGACGGCGGCATCGTTGGCCGAACGGGTGACGAGGCCCTTGATGGCGTCCTCGACCTTCAGCGTCTGGCCGGGCTTGAGGCCGAGCTTGGTCGGCGCCTGTTCCGAAGCGTGCTCCGACACGTCCATCTGGGTCTCGAGCGTCATCTTACCGGCTTCGAGACGCTCAAACAGCAGATAGAGCGTCATGATCTTGGTGAGGGAGGCGGGGTGGCGGCTGGCGTCCGGATTGGTTGATTGCAGCACGGTGCCGGAATTGCCGTCGACGATGATGGAGGCGAAGGCGGGGCTGTAGCTCGACCGCGCTTCGTGATGGCGCACATGATGCCTGCCGCGGTAACGGCGCGCGTCGGCACTCTCTGTGGTGAAGATGATGGTGGTGGAGACTGTGATCAGTCCGAGAGCAAACGCTCGCAACGCGCGCGAGGACGCCAAGGTGGTGCGAAGCATAAACTTCCCCGTCCCATTTTCTGTCTTGATCACCGGTTCGTGAGGCAAAATTGTGCCCTACGGACGGCGACGGTTTCCCTGCGCGAATGGCTGATCCGGACTTAAGCTTCAGTCGGGCTGGCCAGTCGCACCGCTGTTCTAGCTAAGGTGCTGGTGACAAACGCTTTTTTCGGCGTCTGCCGGAAGGCGAACAAGTCCAACCCAAAGGTTAGGCGGCCCGAGTTTCCAAAAGATTAAGGAACTGTTGCGTAGGACGCCGGGATTTCCGGCAAATTTGCGATGCCTGCTCGCGCGCCACTTGTGCGATGCACAATTTCCTATTGATTTTTTGTGCAGCGCAGTATATATGTATCGATGTCACGGAGCCGGGATCTCCGGACAGGAAATACATTCAGTCTGGGAAAGGACTCCATGATGGTGAAATTCGAAGACATCCAGAACTACGGCAAGGAACAGTTCGAGCAGGCCACTGCCAACGCCACCGCGTTCCAGAGCGGCATCAGCGCGATCGCCAGCGCCTATGGCGAGCACGTCAAGAAGCAGTTTGAAGAGACCAAGTCGTTCGCCGAGAAGCTTTCGGGCGTGAAGTCGCTCGACAAGGCGCTGGAAGCGCAGAGCGACTACGCGCGCACCGCCTACGAGACGTTCGTCACCGACGCGCAGAAGATCGCCGGCCTGTATGGTGATCTCGCCAAGCAGACCTTCAAGCCGCTTGAGGGCCTGGTGGCCAAGTTCTCTCCGGCTTCGAACTGATCGCACTGCACGTGAAATGAAAAAGCCCGGCGCAAGCCGGGCTTTTTTGTTTTTGCGCCGGAAAGCGCTGCTTGTTTCGAGCCGTGTCGAGCACGAACGCGTCGTTCTTTTTTTGTCAAATCGGGCGGGATTGATTAACCTCGGGGCCGGTCGCCGGACCTGAGAATCGGCCGGCCGGCAGGCGCGGTTGGCGTGCTTGCGGCGGGCCGGGCGCGGGCCCATATTCATGCTACCGGTTGGGCATGACGGGGTCGTGCCCGAGGGAACGGCGATCCGGCGAGCATGTCCGGGAACCCGCGAGAAGGGCTCCGCGAGGAGCGGCCTCTCGGGCGATACGGCGGCGCTGTCCGTTTTACCGTGGGGAATTCGAACGCCTGCGCCATGTTGCAATCAGCTTCCACCATCGTTCCGTCTCTCAT
Organism: Bradyrhizobium sp.; assembly: GCA_035278345.1. Taxonomy (GTDB): domain Bacteria; phylum Pseudomonadota; class Alphaproteobacteria; order Rhizobiales; family Xanthobacteraceae; genus Bradyrhizobium. The sequence continues at coordinate 2,547 of DATEJC010000255.1, forward strand.
TGCCGCGTCCAAACCCCGAATGGGCAATGACGAGAAGCCGGGAGGGTCGAACGGCCCCTCGACGTCGGTCATCACCAAGGTCAAGCCGAAGACCAAGCGTCCGAATCTATATCGGGTGCTGATCCTGAACGACGACTACACGCCGATGGAATTCGTCGTTCATGTCCTGGAGAAGTTCTTCAACAAGGACGTCGAGGCGGCGACCAAGATCATGCTCCACGTCCACCACCACGGGATCGGGGAGTGCGGCGTTTTCACCTACGAGATCGCCGAGACCAAGGTGACACAGGTGATGGATTTCGCGCGGAAGCATCAGCACCCTCTGCAGTGCGTGATGGAAAAGAAGTAGTTGGTATTTCGGCCGGTCCAAAAAAATCGGAACGTGTCTTGCATCGAAATCGTTAAGTGAAGCGGACGGCACCCCGGTGAAATGCGGGGGTGGCGGCGTTGTGGAAGATTCCAGAGGAAAACCGGTTTTTCAAGGCCGGGCTTTCGCCATGATCGGGCGTAACTATATGGCTTGAGATGACAAAGGTTGTTGTTGCCTGACAGGGTAATGGCGATCATGATGGTGGGGGCTACAGAGGACGCGAATGCCAACTTTTTCCCAAAGCCTTGAACAATCCCTGCATCGCGCGCTGGCGATCGCCAACGAGCGTCACCACCAATATGCGACGCTCGAACATCTTCTGCTGTCGCTGATCGACGATTCCGATGCGGCTGCCGTCATGCGCGCCTGCAGCGTCGATCTCGACAAGCTGCGTACCAGCCTCGTCAACTATCTCGAAACCGAATTCGAAAACCTCGTCACCGATAGCGGCGACGACGCCAAGCCGACCGCTGGCTTCCAGCGCGTGATCCAGCGCGCCGTGATCCATGTGCAGTCTTCCGGTCGCGAGGAAGTGACCGGCGCCAACGTGCTGATCGCGATCTTCGCCGAGCGCGAAAGTCATGCCGCGTACTTCCTGCAGGAGCAGGACATGACGCGCTATGACGCCGTCAACTACATCAGCCACGGCATCGCCAAGCGGCCCGGCGTCTCCGAGGCGCGGCCGGTGCGCGGCGTCGACGAGGAGACCGAGACCAAGGGCAACGAGGACTCCAAGAAGAAAGGCGAGGCGCTGGAGACCTATTGTGTCAACCTCAACAAGAAGGCGCGCGACGGCAAGATCGATCCGGTGATCGGCCGCAATGCCGAGATCAATCGCGCCATCCAGGTGCTGTGCCGCCGCCAGAAGAACAATCCGCTGTTCGTGGGCGACGCCGGCGTCGGCAAGACCGCGATCGCCGAAGGCCTCGCCAAGCGCATCGTCGACAGCGAAGTGCCGGAAGTGCTGGCGACCGCCACCGTGTTCTCGCTGGACATGGGCACGCTGCTGGCGGGCACGCGTTACCGCGGCGATTTCGAGGAGCGACTCAAGCAGGTCCTGAAGGAACTGGAGGCGCATCCCAACGCGATCCTGTTCATCGACGA
>DATEJC010000256.1:0-6019 GCA_035278345.1 Bradyrhizobium sp.
GGTCTCGTCGTATTCCAGGCTGGTCACACGAGGATAACAGGAGACTGAAATGACCAAGGGCAGCCTTTTCTGGGTTATTGGCGGCGAGTTCGGCTCGATGAACTTTCACAAGCTCGTCGAAGGCTCGGCCCAGGTCAAAGGTCCGTTCAAGAGCCGCAAGGAAGCGGAAGACTGCTGGAAGGAAGTCTCGGAAGAGAACCGTCACAAGGCAGGCGTCCGCTACACCATCGTGGAGGAGCCCGATCGCTCGGCGCAGGCCTGATCGGCTCCGCTCTTCGAGCCAGTAACGTCCAAGGCCAATCGGCCCCGTCCGGCGCAAGTCGGGCGGGGCCGAGTGCATGTTGGACCGGAGGTTTTATTTCCTTACCCTCTCCCGCCCTTCGCGGGGTCGCGACGAGCGAAGCTCGCTCTTGGAGGGCAGGGTGAGGGGTGACGCCGCAAGCGTCCTCTAACCTATTGAGTTTAAAGGCCCTTTGCGGAGCAATTAGTTACTGCTAGGTTAACGGAAGGAAGTATGAGTCCGAGAGAGGCGCCCATGTCAGACGCGCAACACGCCGCCAGCCCCAGCGAGAATCCGATGCGGCTACGCGATGCCTTGCGCAAGGCGCGCATCGAGGCCGCCGACCGCACCGGTGTGGTCGTCGACTTGCGCGATGCCGAAGTGGCGCGGCTGGAAATTCTCAATGAAGCGCTCGACCCGCTGTTTGCGCAGGTGCCGGACAACGTTGACCTGTTCGATCGCGGCATCAGCCAGGGTGAGACGCCGCGGCTGTGGATCGACGTCGTCGCGCACATATTGATGGGCCGCGACAAGCGCATCTATCGCTTCGTGCAGGACACCCGCTACGGCCGTATCGTGCTCGCCGAATCGCACGACGTGCCCGTGATTGTCGATGCCGTCACCGACTACGTCGCCCGCCGCATGATCGAGCGCGAGCACGCGCTGGTCGCCACGCCAGCGCCGGAGCCGGAGGAAAAGCCAAAACCGCGCCGGCGCGGCTGGGGCATGTTCCTGCTCGGCTTTATCCTCGGCGCCGCCGCGCTGTTCGGCCTTGCGCTGTATGCGAGCCTGAAGAATTTCTGACGCCATTGCGAGCGAAGCGAGGCAATCCATATTGCGGCATGGAAAGAATGGCTTGCTTCGTCGCTATCGCTCCTCGCAATGACAAACGCTATATGAGCCGCACCTGACGAATTTGCTTCACCCGCATATCGCGATCGACCGCACGTACGGTCTGCTCGACGCGCCAGGCGCCGTCCTTGCGATCGATCGAAAACATGTTGAAGGCCGCCGCCGGATAATGCCGATGTGCAACGGCAGAAGCCGACGGCACGCCGATCGCCGGAATTTCGCCGCGCGGGCCCTCCAGCCACATGGTCGAATGGACGTGGTCATGCCCGTGCAGCACCAATTCGACGCCGTGCTGCCCGATCAGCGCACGGAGTTGCCGGGAGTCGATCAGCCGCTTCACCCGCGATTTCGAGTGCAGCGGATGGTGCACCAGCAGCACGCGGAATACCTGCTCCGAGGCGAGCTGCGCCAGCATCTTGTCGAGCGCCTGCAACTGCGCTCGTCCCAACCTTCCCGTTGCCATCAGCGGCGGCGACGGCACGGCGGAGGACACGCCGATCAGCGCCACCGGCCCGCGCCTGCGCACGAATGGGAATGCGCCGTTGCCGGCATCGACATCGCCGCGCAGATAGTCGATCCATGCTTCCGCTGCGCGATGTCTGGTGGCGCGCACATAGGCGTCGTGATTGCCGGGAATGACGGTGACGCGCTCGGCTTCGCCGACGCTTTCCAGCCACTGCAGCGACGGCGCGAATTCCGCTTCCAGCGCCAGATTGACGAGATCGCCGGTGACCGCGATGTGGTCGGGCGCCTGCGCGCGGACGTCGGCGACCAGCGCGTCCAGCACCTCGCGGCGATGGTATTTGTGGCGGTTGCGGATCCAGTTCAGGTAACCCAGCGCGCGTTTGCTCGCGAGATCGCGCAGCCGCGCCGCCGGCAAGGGCGGCAGATGCGGATCCGACAAATGCGCCAGTGTGAACGCCATTGGCTAGAGTCCGGCCGGATTGATTCCTCCCTCTATTGGCAAGGCGGCCCGCTTCGCGCAAGGATCAATCGCGACGCGAAGTGGAGAATGCGCCGGACATGACCCTATCGGCCTTGCGCAAATGGTTGGAGCCGTTGCTGCGCCGGATGTTCCATCTCTACTGGCGGCTGGCGCGCGGCATGACGCTGGGCGTGCGCGGCGTCGTGCTTGATGGCGAGAACAGGGTGTTCCTGGTCAAGCATTCCTACGTCGCCGGCTGGCATCTACCGGGCGGCGGCGTGGAGGTCGGCGAGAGCTTTCTCGACGCGCTCGCCCGTGAATTGATCGAGGAAGGGCGGATCGAGCTGACGGGCGAGCCGACGCTGCACGGACTGTTCTTCAACAGTCACGTCTCCCGTCGCGACCACGTCGCCGTCTACGTGGTCCGCCAGTTCTCGCAGGACCGCCTGCCCGAGCCCAACCACGAGATCGTCGCGTGCGGCTTTTTCGCCGCGGCGGCGCTCCCGCCGGAGACCACCGATGGGACCCGCCGGCGGATCGCGGAAGTGCTCGAAAACGAGACACCAATCCCGACCTGGCGTTAGAGATCATTAGCGATCGGTCCATATGATTGGAGGCAAACAACCCTAACGGTCGTTAAGGATTGATGATGAGCGCCGCGCCGAACCCAAAACGCCCGCCGAAACTTCGCGGCGATCTGAAGGGTATGGCGGAGGCGCTTGCACGATTTGCGCAGGAGGAATTTCCGCAGGCCGCGACGGATCAGCCGACGATTGCCGTTCTGGTGCCGTGCTATAACGAGGAAGCCGCGGTCGCGACTGTCGTCGCTGATTTCCGCAAGGCGCTGCCATCCGCGACGATCTACGTCTACGACAACAATTCCAAGGACCGCACCGTTGCGGTCGCCCGCGAGGCCGGCGCCGAGGTGCGTAGCGAGACGCATCAGGGCAAGGGCCATGTGGTGCGCAGAATGTTCGCCGACGTCGATGCCGACGTCTATGTGCTGGTCGATGGCGATGCCACCTATGACGCGCCGAGCGCGCCCAAGATGGTCGAAAAGCTCGTTGCCGAACATCTCGATATGGTGGTGGGACTGCGCGTCGACCAATCGGTCGCGGCCTATCGTCCCGGCCACCGCACCGGCAACTGGATGCTGACGTCGTTTCTCGCCTCTGTCTTCGGCGAAACATTCACGGATATTCTCTCCGGCTACCGCGTGTTCTCGCGGCGCTTCGTAAAGTCCTTTCCCGTGCTCTCGGATGGCTTCGAGATCGAGACCGAGCTCAGCGTGCATGCGCTGGAGCTGGCGCTGCCGGTCGCCGAGGTCTCGACGCCTTATTATGCGCGCCCTGAGGGCTCGTTCAGCAAGCTCAACACCTGGCGCGACGGTTTCCGCATTCTCGGCACCATCCTGCGGCTCTACCGCTCCGAAAAGCCGCTGCGCTTCTTCACCGCGATCGGCGTGTTCCTGATGCTGGTGTCGATCGGGCTCGCGGTCCCGATCGTGATCACCTATCTCGAGGAAGGCGTGGTGCCGCGGCTGCCCACGGCCGTGTTGTCGACGGGTCTGATGATCGTTGCCGTGCTCGCGATCTCGTCGGGGCTGGTGCTCGACACCGTCACGCGCGGCCGGCGTGAGATGAAGCTGCTTGCCTACCTGTCCCAGCCGCCGGTCGGCAAGCGCTGAGGGCGCTAACGGCGCGATAGACCCCGCCAGCGTCAGATGCTAATCCCAGTGGACCTTTGACGCGTTTTCTTGACGCGAACCGGTGTCCACTTCGCTTGAAAACGCTGTGCCATGAACGACCTCTCCCTCACCATCCTGCCCGAGAAGCCGAACGACGCCGACGCGATCGAGCGCCTGCTTGAGCGCACCTTCGGGCCCGGCCGTTTCGTGCTCAGCGCCTATCGCCTGCGCGAGCATGTCGATCATCTGCTCGATTTGTCCTTCACCGCGCGGATCGGCACCCTGCTGGTCGGCTCGGTCAGGCAACTGCCTGTTTGCATCGGCGACGCGCCAGCGCTGATGCTGGGGCCGCTGACGGTCGAGCCGCCATTTCGAAAGCGCGGCGTCGGCCGCGCGCTGCTCGACCGCGCGCTGTCGGATGCGAAAAAGGCCGGACACCGCCTCGTCATCCTCGTCGGCGACGAGCCTTATTATGGCCGCGTCGGCTTCAAGGCGGTGCCGAAGGGCAGGGCGACCATGCCCGGGCCGGTGGATTACAGCCGTCTCCTGGTCGCCGAACTCGTCGAGGGCGCGTTCGATGGCGTCTCCGGCGAGATCCGGCCGGACTGGAGCAAGGCGACGTAGCGGCCGTACATCCGCTGCATCCCGGCAAACTGCATGTGGCTGTACGGCCCGACATAGGCGGCTCCGCATGCAATGCGCCGTTGCGGCTCCGGATTCTAGCTGACGAGGGCGAGCGTGCGGAGCGCCGCCCCTGCCAGAACAGCAAACATTATTTTCTTGCTCCCTTTGCCTTTGCCTTCGCAACCTTGTCGGCAAGCGCACGCAACTGCTTCTGGTCGAGCATTGCCATATCGACCATGCCGACCAGGACTTCCTCGATCGAGCCGTTGCAGAACCAGTCGACGACGCGCTGCACGGCCTTGGCCGCGACCCGGCCGCGCGGCTCGGTCGCGTGATAAACGTAGGTCCGGCCGTCGACGGTATGGCGCGTGTAGCCCTTGTCTTCCAGCCGCCGCAATACGGTCCGTACGGTGGATTCCTTCAGGCGCCGGGGCAGCTGTTCGCGCACGGCCTCAGCCGTCACGGGGCCGTGGGCCCAAACCAGCTGCATCACCTCGCGTTCGAGGTCGCCGAGTTCGGGAAGGTTCTTGTCCATCGTGCCGCCCTGCAAATTCGGAGCTTCTTGTAACGCTACAAACCGTCGCATATGCCGCGGCGGTTCGCAACGCCCGTTCCACCCCGGGCATAACGGGGACGCCCGGCTGCGGCATCCATCCTCGCGAATTGGACAGTGCAATTGTCAGAACTTCAAATTCGCGAATGCGCGCACGCCAAGGCCCGGCAACAGCACCTCGTCCTTGGTATAGGATACGGAATTGCGGATGCTTTCGTTGAGCAGATTGTTGCCGACGAGGCCGACCGTCATCTCGCGTGCGCCGAACCAACTCGGATCGAGCTTGGTCTTGTAGCTGATCTCGGCCTTCAAGAGATTGTAGCCCGGCGTCGGCGTCTCCGCGATCGGAGCGATGTTGTTCTGCGCGAAAGCATGCAGCAGGTTGACGCGCATCAGCCAGTTGGCATCGCGCCAGAACAGGCCGCCGCCGGCGCGCACCGGCGGAATGCGCGGCACGTTGGTGCCGTCGGTGAAGGTCGCGCGAACCACGTCGAACTGGTTCTCGATGCCCCAGATGCCGCCATTGAGCGCGCCGACATCGAGTTGGCTCTGGAATTCGCCGCCGCGGAACACGGCATCCTTCTGCGAATAGACCGCCTGGTGCAGCTCTGCGCCGGGAGCACCGCAGGAGGCAAAATCCTCGTCGCACATCACGCCGGTGAGGCGGCGGAAGATGAAGTTGTTGAAACGCGTGTAGTAGGCGGTCGCCTCGAAGCGGAACGGGCCGGTGGCGCGACGAAAGCCGATCTCGACCGATTTGGCGGTTTCGATGGCAAGATTGGGATTGCCGATGTCGAATGTCGCGGTCGCATCGTGCGGGCCGCGCGAGAACAGCTCAGCTGGCTTCGGCGCACGTTCGATGTATTGCCCGGTAATGCTGGCGACTAGATCGTAAGGGAGATTCTGGATCAGACCGATGCTGCCGCTCTTGGGCGTGAACGACGGATTGCGGGCGATCCCGAATTGAGGATCGCCGTTCGGCAAGAAGTCTGCCGGAAAATTCGGCGTCGTGCCGTGCAGGTCGACATGCTCGATGCGGCCGGCGATCTGCGCCTTGGTGGAATCGGAGAACTTGAACTCGTTGAACACATAGCCGGC
>DATEJC010000257.1:0-6636 GCA_035278345.1 Bradyrhizobium sp.
TCGCCGCCGCCGATCGTCCACTTCAGGCTGGAGACATCGTAGCGATCGCGGGCAGGGCAGGTGAGGATCGCCGTGGTCATGACCGGCGCGAACCAGGCGGCGTTGAGCCTTTCCTTCTCGATCGCTGCAAGCGCAGCTTCCGGCTCGAAATTGCGGTGCACCGACAGCATGCCGCCATGCCAGAGCACGGAGATGCCGGGAAGGTCGAGCGCGCCGACATGATAGAGCGGGCCGACGATCAATAGTCGCGTATCCGCAGTCAGCCCCAGCGCTATCGTCTGGTCCGCGGATTTCCAGTAGAGGTTCTCGTAAGTGAGCATCACACCCTTGGGGCGATCCGTCGTGCCCGAGGTGTACATCAGCCGCATCAGGTCGCCGGGCTGCACGGGCTGCAGCGGCGCGGGCGCGACATCGGCCGCAATGTTCGTGATGCTGGCCTGCGCGGCTTCATCGAGCAGCACAGTCGCGACACTACCCGCGGCGATCGAGGCGAGTTCGTCGTCCGCAATCAGAATGCGCGCGCCGGCATTGCCGACGATATAGCCGACCTCATCCGCGGAAAGGCGATAGTTGATCGGCAAGAACACCGCGCCGATGTGGCTCGCCGCAAACACCAGTTCGAGGAAGGCGGTGCTGTTCTTCATCAGGACGGCAACCACGTCGCCGCGGCCGATGCCGCGCGCGGTGAGCCAGCCGGCAACCTTGCGGATGCGCCCGTCGAATTGCGCATAGGAGATATCTTCGCCGCGATATTTCAGCGCGGTACGGCCGGGAGTCCGCCTCGCATGAAACGCGATGAAGCTCGACAGGTTGATCATTTGCCGCTCGAAAAGCCGGTTTGCCGGCTCGTTTCCTTCCCCGATGAATTATGACTCATAATTCATAATTGGCTTGACGTCACCCCCTTCGCTCTGAAATCCTGCCATGCACGGAGACGGCACGATCTCCGGCAAGGGATTTTGGGAAACGAAACCCGCTCAGGGAGAGGAAAAATGACGAGAACCCGCAAACCGGGCATCAGCCGCCGCACGACTCTCGCGCTGATGGGCGCCGGTGCTGCAAGTCTGGCGACCCCGTGGGTCGCCCGCGCCCAGGCCAAGACCATCAAGATCGGCATGCCGACCATCCTGTCGGGCCGCGTCGCGCAGCTCGGCACTTCCTCGCGCAACGGCGTGATGATGGAAGTGGAGAAGGTCAACGCCGCTGGCGGCCTTGCCGGCCGGCAGATCGAGATGGTGATCCGCGACTCCAAGGGCCAGCCGCAGGAAGCCGCCCGCGTCGCGCGCGAGCTCGTCAATACCGATGGCTGCGAGATCCTGATCGACGCGGAAGCCTCGTCCGGCGCGTTCGCCGTGCATGAAGTGGCGCGCGATCTCGGCGTGCTCTGCATCCACACCAATTCGGAAACCTCGTCGCTGACGGCCGATCCCAAGCAGCACATCCCGAACGCGTTCCGCACCGCGCGGCAGGGCGTGCACGATTCCATCGCGGGCGGCAGCTACGCAGCGGCGATTGCGAAGGCCAAGGGATTGAAGAAGTGGGCGACCTGCTCGCCCGATTATGCCTATGGCCGCGACACCACAGCTGAGTACACGCTCTATCTGAAGCGCTTCGCGCCCGACGTCGAGATCATCAGCGAGTCCTGGCCAAAGCTGTTCCAGCCCGACTACACGGAAGTCGTGACCAAGATCCTGCAGGCGAAGCCGCAGGCGCTCTACACCTGCCTGTGGGGCGGCGATCTCACCTCCTACATCGACCAGGCGAATATCTATGCGCTGTTCAGCCAGATGGAGGTGTTCGCGGTCAACATGGCCGACTACACCGCGCTGACCGTCGTGAAGAACCTGCCGAAAGGCATTCACTCCGGCAACCGCTACATCAAGAATTATCCCGCGACGCCGGAGAACGCCGCTTGGGGCGATGCCTACAAGGCAAAGTACGGCGAATATCCGACCAACTGGTCGTGGGAAAACGCCAACACGATCATGCTGCTGGCGGAAGCCTCGAAGAAAGCCAACTCCGCCGACGGCAAGAAGATCGCCGAGGCCCTCAAAGGCCTCAAGATCAAGTCGCCTTTCGGCGCTGACGGCACGGTGACGATGCGCGCCGAGGACAACACGCTGATCGGCTACGCCATCGGCTGGGGCACCACGATTCCGCAGGAGCCCTATGTGCCCGACGTGAAGGCCGGCGACTGGAAGATGATCCTCGAGCTCGAAGCCGAGTGGAAGAAGAGCAAGGGCTACGCCTGATATCGGTGCCGGGCGGGGGCGATCGCCGCCTCCGTTTCTTCGTGAATCCTGCGGGCCTGCCGCTGCGGCTCGCGTAAGCGGACATCTGCCTTGGATATCGACGCGCTCACCGGCTGTCTCGTCACTCCGGCCTGTCTGGTGACGCAGACCACCAGCGGCCTCATCATCGGCATGCTGTTGTTCCTCGTCGCCGTCGGACTGACGCTGATCTTCGGCGTGCTGAAGGTGGTCAATTTCAGCCACGGCGCCTTCTACATGTTCGGCGCCTATTTCGCGATGACGGCCTACCAGTACACCGGCAGCTTCGCGCTGGCGATGCTGGCGGGTGCAATCGGCACCGCGATCATTGGCCTCGTCTTCGAGCGCGGCTTCATGAGCCGGGTCTACGGCCACGACGTTCTGATGCAGCTTCTCGTCTGCTACGCCTTCGTGCTGATCTTCGATGATGTCGTGCGCATGATCTGGGGCCCGGAATTCAAGTCGATGGGCATGCCGACCGCCTTCCAGGTGATGCCGCTGTTCATCGCCGGCGGCGTGGTGCCGCCGTACTACCTGCTGCTGATCGGCGTGGCGCTGGCCGCCGCGCTGATCCTCGGCCTTGGCCTTGCGCGGACCCGCATCGGCAAGGTGATCCGTGCGGCCGCGCATAATCCGGGCATGGTCTCGGCGCTCGGCATCAACACCGGGCTGATCTACGGCGGCGTGTTTGCGCTCGGCGGCCTGCTGGCGGGTCTTGCCGGGGCGCTGGCAGCACCGGTGCGCTCGCTCACCCCGGGCATGGGATTTTCCGTGCTGATCGAATCCTTCATCGTCACCGTGATCGGCGGCATGGGCTCGATCCTGGGCGCGCTGGTTGGTGCACTGCTCATTGGCCTGATCCGCTCCTTCGGCTCGCTCGGCTTCCCGCTGTTCACGGAAGGGTTGATGTATCTCTTCATGGTGATCGTGCTGGTGTCGCGTCCTAGCGGCCTGTTCGGCAAGGAAGTGGCATGAGCGGACTGCAGGCCGGGCAGGGCACAGCCCTCGATGTTTCCCGCACTGATGCGAAATCGACGCGCTATCGCGACGCGCTGATTGCGCTCGCAGCCTTCATCGTCCTGGCGCTGCTGCCCGCGCTCACTTCGAGCAAATTCCTGCTCGATTTCGTGATCCGCTGCGCGGCCTATGGCCTGTTCGCGACCTCGCTCAATTTGCTGGTCGGTTACACCGGCCTGACCTCATTCGGCCACGGCATGTTCTTCGGTCTCGGCGCCTACGGTTATGGCCTGATGATGCAGAAGACCGGCGTGCCAGTGCCGGTCGCGTTCGTCGCCACGCTCTTGATCACGCTGGTGGTCGCGGCCGTCATTGGCGCGATCTGCGTCCGCTTGAAGGAGATCTACTTCGCCTTCGTCACCCTGGCGTTCCAGATGCTGATCCACTCCACCATCCTGTCCTGGGTGTCGTTCACCGGCGGCGATCAGGGCCTGCGCGGCGGCATCCCGCGGCCGCCGTTCCTCGGCATCGATCTATCCAATCATCTGCATCTCTACATCTTCAGCTGCGCGCTGTTGGTGATCGGCCTGCTCTTGATGCGCCAGATCGCGCAATCGCCGTTCGGCTACACCCTGCGCATGATCCGCGACAACGCGACGCGCGCCAGCTTCATCGGCATCGACGTCTACCGGGCAAAACTCACGATCTTCGTGCTTGCGGCGCTGTTTGCTTCCGTCGGCGGCATGATCATGGCGCTGTTCGTCTCCGGCGCCTACCCCGAGTTCGCCTACTGGACCATCTCGGGCGAGGGCATCTTCATCAACATGCTCGGCGGCGTCACGACCTTCCTCGGGCCGATGGTCGGCACGGTGCTGCTTTTGATCCTCAACGACACCGTGACGCGGCTGACCGAATATCACGGCATCGTGCTGGGGATCGTGATCCTGTTCTTCGCCATTGGCCTGCGCAAGGGCCTGATGGATTTCGCGTTCGAATGGTACGCGCAGCGGCGTGATGCGGCGAGGGAGCGCGGCTGACCATGCTTGAGATCCGCGGCCTCGCGAAATCCTTTGGCGGCGTGAAGGCGACCGACGACGTCACGCTCGATTTTGCCGACGGCTCGCTCACCGCCGTCATCGGCCCGAACGGCGCGGGCAAGAGCACCTTCTTCAATCTCATCACCGGCGCGCTGAAGCCCGACGCCGGCACCATCCGCCTTGATGGCGTCGATCTCGCCGGCCGCACGCCGCCCGAGATCGTCCGCCATGGTATCGGCCGCGCGTTTCAGGTCGCGAGCATCTTTCCTTCGCTGACGGTCGAGGAAACCATGCTCGCCGCTGTCGGCGCCGACCTGCGCCGCGCCGGCGTGCTGCACCGGCGTTTTCCGCTTGGCGAGACGCGCGATCGCGCCGGGCACGCGATGGAATTGCTGGGGCTTGCCAACAAGCGCCATCGCACCGCGGCGACGCTGTCGCATGGCGACCAGAAACTGCTCGATATAGCACTGGCGCTCGTGCTCGATCCAAAAGTGCTGCTGCTGGATGAGCCGACCGCCGGCATGGGCACCGAAGAGCGCTGGCGCATGATCGACAAGGTGCGCGAGCTCTGGGAGAAGGAGAAAATCACCGTCGTCTTCATCGAGCACGACATGGATATCGTGTTCAAGATTGCCCCTGAAATCGTGGTGCTCTGCTACGGCCGCATCCTCGCCAAGGGCACGCCCGACGCGATCCGCCGCAATCAGGGCGTCATCGATGCCTATCTCGGCACCGAGCATCATGCGGGAGCGCAGGCATGAGCGAGGCCGTCGTTCAGGTCGAGGATCTCGACGTCTACTATGGCACCAGCCAGATCCTGTTCGGCGTGGCCTTATCGGTGCGGCAGGGCGAGACCATGGCGCTGCTCGGCCGCAACGGCGCCGGAAAATCCACCACCATGAAGGCGATCATGGGGCTCGCTCCGGCGCGGCGGGGTCAGGTGAAGCTGCGCGGGCAGGTGGTCTCGGGCATGAAGCCGCATCGCATCGCGCAGGCCGGCCTCGGCTTCGTGCCGGAAGACCGGCAGATTTTCCCGGAGCATACCGTCGAGGACAATCTCGTGATCGGCCAGAAGAAGGGCCCTAACGGCGAGGACGAATGGCCGATCCGGCGCATCTACGAGGTCTTTCCGCTGCTGGAGCCGCTGCGCTACCGCATCGCGGGACGCCTTTCCGGCGGCGAGCAGCAGATGCTCGCGATCGCCCGCACCCTGATGGGCAATCCGGCGCTCTTGCTGCTGGACGAACCGAGCGAGGGGCTGGCGCCGATCATCGTGCAGCGGATCGGAGAGCTGCTCCGTCAGCTCCGCTCCACCGGCGCCACGGTGCTGATCGCCGAGCAGAACATGCATTTTTGCCTTGGACTTGCCAGCCACGCGACGGTTATCGACAAGGGCCAGATCGTCTACACATCCTCCATCGAAGAGCTGAAAGCCAACGACAACATCCGCCAGCGCTATCTGGCGCTGTAAGCGATGTGTCATTCCGGGGCGATGCGAAGCATCGAACCCGGAATCTCGAGATTCCGGGTTTGGTCCTTCGGACCATCCCGGAATGACGGCCGGGGATTTGTTAACGCGTTGGCGACAAGGGAGGATCAATGGCAGGCAAACTGTCGCCGACGCATGAGGCGCCGTACCGGGGCCTGCGCGTGCTCGATTTCGGGCAGGGCATCGCCTCTCCGTATGCTGCGATGCTGCTCGGCGTCTACGGCGCCGATGTCATCAAGGTCGAGCCGCCGGAGGGCGACTGGTCGCGCTTCCTCGGCACCACCTACGGCAATCACACCACTCTCTCAGCGGTCTATAACCGCGGCAAGCGCAGCCTGTGCCTCGACATGAAGCAGAAGGACGGCATCGCCATTGCGAAGCGGTTGGCGAAAGATAGCGATGTCCTGATCGAAGGCTTTCGCCCTGGCGTCGCCGCGCGGCTGGGCCTCGGCTACGAGGAACTCGCACGCGACAATCCCGGCCTGATCTATCTTTCCATCAGCGCTTTCGGGCAGAGCGGGCCGTTTTCGAAACGTCCGGGCTCCGACTCCGTGGCGCAGGCGTTCTCCGGCCTCATCTCGGTCAATCCCGGCAATGACGGTCTGCCGCACCGCGTCGGCACCACGGTCTCGGACGTCGTCACCGGCGTCTATGCCTTCCAGGCCATCGCCACCACGCTGTTCGCGCGCGCCGCGACCGGCACCGGCCGCTGGATCGATGTCAATCTCGCGCAATCCACCGCCGCGCTGCTCGGCCACAAGGTCGCCGAGCATGTGCTGGAAGGAGGCAGCCCGCGCGCGCTCAACGTGCCCGCCGGCACCTATCAGGCCAGCGACGGCTGGATGATGGTGACGCTGGTGAACGAGCCGCAATACAAGCGCCT
>DATEJC010000258.1:0-5769 GCA_035278345.1 Bradyrhizobium sp.
CACTACCCGGTCATCATCAGCCGATTCCAGCGCGGTTCGTTCGAGGAGAACAGCCGATGTCCGTTGAGATTCTGACCTATGGCGCCCTGGGCGCCCGCCTGAACATTTCGCCTGAGGCCGCCCGGTCGCTTGCCAAGCGGCTCCGTTTGCCACGGTCGCTTTCGGATGACGGCAAGGCTCTGGTGAGCATAGATCTCGCCGAAATTCACCATACGCCGCAAACACCAAGTCGTCGCCAGGCCAGTAACGCCGCCTTGCTCAGGGCAAAGGTCGCGGCATTGCAGGCGGAGATCGCGCGGCTCGAAGCAAGTGCAGCCCGTCACCGCGCCGATTTCGAGCGCGAACGCGAGCGCGCTGATCGTCTGATAATCGAGCTCCTGCAGGCGACTGCCGAGACCACGGCCGCCAGGGAGGCGGCGGCAAGGCTTGAAGGTGAGGTGGCGGCTCTGCGGAACGGCGGCCGAGCTGGCGGCTCGATCGACAGCCAAGGACAAGCTACGCGCCGAGTGGGGCATCTGGCTGCGAGCCTGGTGGAGGCAGATCGCAAGGCTGCTCGTGGGTAGCAATGCATCCTCCCTTATTCGCGGGCTTGCCGCAGCAATCGTGAGGCAAAAATGACGAGCATCGCTGATATCAGAGAGATGAAGGCGCGCATTGTCGTGTTGGGGGTCGGCGGTGCCGGCGGCAATGCCGTCAACAACATGATCGCTGCCGGGCTGCAGGGCGTCGAGTTCATCGTCGCCAATACAGACGCGCAGGCGCTCACCATGTCGAAGGCCACGCGCATCATCCAGATGGGCGCCAAGGTGACCCAGGGCCTTGGCTGCGGCGCGCAGCCTGAACTGGGATCCGCTGCAGCCGAAGAGGCGATCGACACGATCCGTGAGCATCTGACCGGCGCGCACATGGTGTTCATTACTGCCGGCATGGGCGGGGGTACCGGCACCGGGGCGGCACCCATAATCGCAAGGATCGCGCGCGAGCTTGGCATTCTCACCATTGGTGTCGTCACCAAGCCGTTCCGCTTCGAGGGCCAGCGCCGCATGCGTTACGCCGAAGCGGGCATCGCCGAACTGCTGAAGGTGGTGGACACCCTGCTGATCATCCCGAACCAGAACCTGTTCCGGGTGGCCGGCGAGAAGACCACCATCATCGATGCTTTCGCCATGGCCGATCACGTGCTCTATTCGGGCGTGGCCTGCATCAGCGACCTCGTCGTCAAGGAAGGTCTGATCAATCTTGACTTTGCCGACGTTCTCTCGGTCATGCGCGAGAAGGGCAAGGCCATGATGGGCAGGGGTGAGGCTTCCGGCGACAGACGTGTGCTCAACGCCGCCGTGGCCGCGATTTCCAACCCGTTGATCGAGGACCCCTCGATCAAGCGCGCCAGTGGCCTCATTGTCTCCATCACCGGCGGCAACGACCTGACGTTGTTCGAGGTTGACGAGGCTGCTACCCGAATACGCGAAGAGGTCGATCAGGATGCCAACATCATCGTCGGCGCCACCTTCGATGAAAGTCTCGAAGGTGTCGTCCGTGTCTCGGTAGTCGCGACCGGCATCGATAATCTCGACCAGGCGTGCCAGACGCAGCCGGCGGAGAGCTTGCTTGCTGAACTTGCCGGCAGGCTGAGCAACGACAACCGCCGCGCCGCCAGCCGGATCGAGCGGCGCGCCGCGCCGCCGTCATTCGAGAGTCGGCTGCGTCCCAGTAAGCCGGCTCCGCAAGGCCTCGATCCGTACGGTCGCCCGTCTCCCCCGCGCAATTCGATCGAGGAGAAGACTCTGGATATTCCGGTCTTCCTGAGCCGTAAGGCGATCTGAGCCGGCCTATGTCGTCACGTCGGCGGGCGTCTCACTTCATGCCCATGCAGTTTGCGTAAAACGTCGTCGTCGCCGGCCAGTCCGAGAACATGCCGCGGATGCCGACCTGCTTCGCCAGCACGTCGAGCGTGGTCAGCGTATCGCCATCGCGGTCGATCGCGCGCTTCACGGTGCTGTAGTAGAAGCCGCCGCCCTTCTGAAGCGGCCCGGAGCGCTCCAGCGACCAGCCGATCAGGTCGAGGCCGGCGGCCTTGGCCGCCTTGGCGTATTCGGAGGGGACGATCTCGCCCTTGTCGTTCAGCGCCAGCATGGTGAAGATCGGCGGGCCCAGGATCTTCACGCCTGACGCCTTCAGTTCCGCCATCGACGGCTTCCAGGTCTCGGGCCTGGCCGGATCGAGGCCCTGCTTCTCGTATCGCTCCTCGAGATAGACCGCTTGCGCGGCAAAGGCTGGCTCGGTCTTGACCCAGAACAGGATGTCGTTCAGCTCAAAGCTTTGCGCGAAGACGTGTTCGGGCGGAATGCTGGCCTTCTTGTAGGCGGCGATCATTTGCGCGGCGTACTTTTCCTGCGTGTAATCGCCGTCGAACGGCATCGGCACTTCCGGTGCCTTCAGCTCCGGCGTGAATTTGGCACCGAGGCTTTTGATCAGTGCGATGCTCTCGTCATGGGTCATCAGCGTGCCCGTGGCAGCATAGAGATCGGTGCGCCAGCGCGGCGTGCCGTTCTGGTATTCCTCCGGCGTCTTTGCATCCGGATTGAAGCCGTCCATCTTGGCGGTGAGCCGCCTGAATTCGGCGAGCGTGATGTCGCTGGTGCAGCATTTTGCCGTAGCCTTCTTGCCAGTGGCGGGATCGGCCGGGCTGAAGGGCTGCGAGCACTTTGCCGCGAGGTCGGGCACAGACAGTATGTTGGTCGTCGTGTGCAAATCGCATTGCGAATGCCGGCACACCAGCTCGCGATCCCTGGTGAAGGTGACGTCGCATTCGATAACGCCGGCGCCCATGCGCGCTGCCGCGACGTAGGACTCGCGGCTGTGCTCGGGAAACATCAGCGCGGCGCCGCGGTGGCCGATCGAGAAATCGCTCTTGTGGAATGGCCCGGTGCATTGGCTGAGCTTCTGCTTCAGCGGCCCGTCCTTCATCTTGTCCACGAGATAGAACGGGCGCGGCCCGATCTGGGCTTCCTTCGGAAGGGCTGCCTCCTGCGCGGCGGCGGGCAGGATGGCGGCCAGCATCAGAAGCGGGCAGAGCAGGGCGGAGCGTAGGCGGCTGGACATTGGCGGTATCCCGAATGAAGCGTTGCGGATGGCGGATATATCACAGACCATGTGACGGTTGCGTGTTCGGCCGCGGCATTTAATCGTCAGAGAAGGCCTTGATGGGGAAACGGATCAATCGCTGCATCGAGCTGTTGGAGCAGGACCAGGCGATCTACTACGACGGTCCGCACAGCGGCCATGTGCTGACCCATGCGCAGGGCGCGGCCGACGCCGCGACCTGGGCCGATTACATGAATGTCGGCATGGAGCACGGCGCCTTCGATATGACGGGGCTCGCCGGGTATATGCGCGGCATGGTCGACGCCGGGCCGACGCGCTCGGGTCATCGCACACCGGCGGTGATTGTCGAGGCCCCCGTGAACGGCATCGATGCCGCGCATGTCCAATACAATGCCTGGCAATTCCGCCAGATTCTTGGCCGCGGGGTGCATGGCATCCTGCTGTGTCAGGCGGAAAGCGCCGACGCGGTGCGGGCATTCGTCGAGTCCTGCCGCTATCCGCACAACACGATCGGCGTCGATCCCAAAATCCCCTCGCCATTGGCGCGGCTGGAGGGCGCAAAGCGCGCGGCGGATGGCGGGACCGACTCGGCCGGCCGCAAGCAACTCGGCATCGGCACGCGCGGGCGCGGATCGGAAAGCACGGCAGCGCCGGTCTGGGGCCTGTCGACCGAAGACTACATGGACCGCTGCGATCCCTGGCCGCTCAATCCAAAGGGCGAACTGCTGTTGGGTGTGAAGCTGGAAAGCCCGGAAGGCATCGCCAATTGCGAGGAGATCATCGCAGTGCCGGGGCTCGGATTTGCCGAGATCGGCCCCGGCGACCTCAGCCTGTCGCTCGGCTACCGCACGATCCCGCCAGAACCTTTCCCGCCTGACATGCAGAAGGCGCGCGACCGCGTGCTTGCCGCGTGCCGCAAGAACGGCGTCGCGTTTCTGCAGTCCTGCACGCCGGGTGACGTGATCGTCAAAATCGAGCAGGGCGTGCGCGTATTCGCGGGCCACAGCGAGCAGGCCGCCATCAAGGGAAGAGCGCATCAGAAGCGTAAAATGCCGGTATAGCGGTTCGGCTCGATACCGGTCCGCACTAAACGAGGAATGGAGGAAATCATGCCCGCGGCCTATTTCATCGTCCGCGCCACCGTCGCCGATCCTGCCAGGCGCACCGCCTTCGACGCCTGGTATTCGCGTGAGCATCTGCCGGACGCGGCAAAGTCCTTCGGCGTCGAGCGCGCGTGGCGGTTCTGGAGCGCCACCGATCCCTCATTGCATCAGGCGATGTACCAGTTCGCCGACAAAGCCGCCCTCGAACGCGCCACTGGCGGCGAGGAGATGAAGCGGCTGATCGCCGATTTCAACCGCGACTGGCCCGACGTCACCCGCACGCGCGAGGTATTGGTGCTGGCCGAGGAATTTGCGAAGTAGTTGTCGTCCCGACCAAGCGAAGCCAGCAGGGCAGATCACCTTCTCCCACAAGAGGAGAAGTAAGTGCTGTGGCAACAGCGTCGCGCAACAACTTTCCTGTGGCGATGAGTCCCTGCTTTCGCAGCTACGACATTGGAACAAGGGGCTCGTCTCCGACTTCTCCTTCTCGCCACACGCGTCACAAACATGAATGCGTGGTTCAGCACGCGTTCATCCCGGCGCGGTGAAACTTGTTGTCGCATCATGCGCGACTGGAGGAGAGAAGACCATGGAACGAAGGGAATTTCTCAAGATCGCAGCTGGCATCGCCGCTGGTGCCGTTGCATTCGCAGCCACTGCACAGGCCGCGCCGCTGATGCCGCAGCCTCTCAACGAGGACGCGAAACGGCCGGAAGGTCCCGCCCAGCCCGCCGTGACCTCGAAAGAGGAGGCCGACAACCTGCAACCGGAAGAGGTGCGATGGGGCCGCGGTCGGCATCGCGGCTGGGGTCGCGGCCGGCACTGGGGCTGGCATCGCCGCCGGCATTGGGGCTGGCGCCGCCGCCGTTATTGGGGCTGGCATCGCCGCCGCCGGCGTTGGCACCGTCGCTACTGGCGCCGCCGCCGCTACTGGTGAGCTGAGCGGTCGTAATCGGCTTGCGGCTTGACGATTTGCAACCGCTTCTTGACGACAGGGATCGCAAGATCCCTGCCTTTCTCGTTTTTCAATTGTTGTGTGAGCTAATCCGCGGCCGCGCCGAACAGCGTGGCGAACTTCTTTTCGCCCGTGCGGGTGAAATTGACGACGCGGCTGCCCGGCGTCGCATCGCGCGCCGCCCAGTTCAGTTCGGTGAACCTTGACATGATCGCCGCACCAAGCGTGCCCGCCAGATGATGGCGCCGCTCGCTCCAGTCGAGGCACGCCTTGCACACCGGCCGGCGGGGATGGGCGAGGGAATCGGCATCGATCTGCAGGCTCTCGGCCATGAAGCGCCGGCCTTCTCCTGTCAGTTCGATCGCGTCCTTGGTCTGCCGCACCAGCCGCTGCTTTCGCAAACTATCCAGCATCTGCACGCCGAGATCGCCGGCAAGATGGTCGTAGCAGATGCGGGCGCGGCGCAGCGCCGGATCCTTTGGCCCCGTGCGCACCCGCATGTGACCGGCGCGCGCGGCAAGACCTGCGAGGCCTTCCAGCACATGGGCCACGTCAGGGCCGGTGAGGCGGTAGTAGCGGTGGCGGCCCTGTTTCTCCGGCTCGATC
>DATEJC010000259.1:0-2897 GCA_035278345.1 Bradyrhizobium sp.
CCACCACGCTTCGCCCTTCGGGCTACGCGTGGCGCAGCCGCGAGTTGCCCGAAGGACGAAGCGTGGTGCCCGGCGTAGCCCGAAGGGCGAAGACGGGCCGGATCAGCAACAATCATCCTCATCCCCTCAGCCAACGCGTAGCACAGCCACGAGTTGCCCGAAGGACGAAGCATGGTGCCCGTCGTAGCCCAAAGGGCGAAGACGGGCTGACAAAGGCAAACCCGTAGCTACAGAGCAATCTTGATGTAGTCTTGCCCGGCACAACGGGCAGGAGACACGATGTGGTACGTCTACATTATCCGCAGCATCAATTTTCCTGACCAAGAGTACGTGGGAGCGACCGCGGACCTGAAGCAGCGGATACCGGATCACAATGCCGGCCGGTCTGCCCACACCTCCAAATTCAGACCATGGCAACTCGTCTGGTACTGCGCCTTTCCGGATAAATACAAAGCGCTGGCCTTCGAGAAATATCTTAAGTCGCACTCCGGCCGCGCCTTCACCAAGAAGCGCCTCTAGCCGCTACGCCTCCACCTTCTCCTCCAGCGCCGCATTCAGCTTGTCGCGCAGCTGTTCCACTTCTTTCTTCAGCGCCGCGAGCTCCGCCACCGAACATTCGGACGCGGCGAGAATCGACAGCGGCAAATTGCGCGCCCTTTCCTTCAGTCCCTCGCCCTGCGCGGTCAGCGCGACGATCACCTGCCGCTCGTCTTCCGTCGAGCGCGTGCGCTTGACCAATCCGGCAGTCTCCAGCCGCTTGAGCAGCGGCGTCAGCGTGCCGGAATCCAGGAACAACCGCTCGCCGATCTGCTTCACCGGCAGGCCGTCCTCTTCCCACAGCACCAGCATGACGAGGTACTGCGGATAGGTCAGGCCCAGGCGGTCCAGCAGCGGCTTGTAGAAGCGGTTGAAGGCGTGCGCGGTGGAATAGACCGCAAAGCAAAGCTGGTTCGCCAGCAACAGCGGCTGCTCGCTAACCGATTTCCTGGCCATCACAGAAACCTTCTCATCCATCTGGGATTATTCGGACATTCTGAGGCGCGCCGCCCCAATATTCAATTGCGCACAATTAAATGTGACCAGATATTTTTTCTATTGCACACAATTCGATTGTGTGCAATCTATCTGCCGTCAACACCGCCCCAACCAACCCCGTCAGGAGATCACCATGTCCGTGAAAGTGCTCTACAAGACCAGCGCCAAGGCCACCGGCGGCCGCGACGGCTCTGCTGCCACGACCGACGGCACGTTCAACGTCAAACTGTCGACCCCGAAAGAGCTCGGCGGCGCCGGCGGTGCCGGCAACAACCCCGAGCAGCTGTTCGCGGCCGGCTACGCCGCCTGTTTCATCGGCGCCATGAAGGCTGTCGCGGCCCAGGGCGGTGGCGTGAAAGTCCCGGCCGACGTTTCCGTGACCTCGACGGTCGGTATCGGCCCGCGTTCGGAAGGCGGCTTTGGCCTCGACATCGATCTCGCCGTCTCGCTGCCCGGCGTTCCCCGCGCCGACGCCGAGGCACTGGTCCAGAAAGCTCACCATGTTTGCCCCTATTCCAACGCAACGCGCGGCAACGTCGACGTCCGCCTGACCGTCGTCTGACCAACGCGAAAATTCCCAAGGCGAAGCGGCCCGTCGCATTTCCCGCGGCGGGCCGTTTCATGTGCGGCATACGCCCGTGCGCCGGGAGGCATTGCCGGCATCAGTGAAGCCCGCTAGCTGTGGACCAATCTCAGCTCAGCGAAGGTTGTATTCATGAATGCCCCAGCTACCGGCGCAATGACGGGCCTGCGCGTGATCGATCTGACGCGCGTGCTCGGCGGCCCCTATTGCACGCAGATCCTTGCCGACCACGGCGCCGACGTGATCAAGGTCGAGCCGCCCGCGGGCGATGAGGTGCGCGACTGGGGCCCGCCCTTCCATGAGGAAGATGCGGCGTATTTTGTCGGCATCAACCGCAACAAGCGCTCGATCGGTCTCGACCTCGCGTCCGAAGGCGGCCGCGAGGTGCTGATGAAGCTGCTCGAGACCGCCGACGTGCTGATCGAGAATTTCAAGCCGGGCACCCTCGACAAATGGGGCATCGGCAACGACGTGCTGCGCGCGAAATTCCCGCGCCTTGTGCATGCCCGCATCTCCGGCTTCGGCGCCGACGGCCCGCGCGGCGGCAATCCCGGCTACGACGCCATCATCCAGGCCATGACCGGCATGATCGCGGCGACCGGCTCGCCCGAGAGCGGCCCCATGCGCATCGGCGTGCCCGTCGTCGACATCACCACCGGCCTCTATGCCTGCATCGGCATCCTGATGGCGTTGTCGGAGCGGCAGCGTTCGGGGCTCGGCCAATTTCTCGAAACCACTCTGTACGAAACGGGCCTTGCGGTGATGCATCCGCACACCGCGAACTATTTCATGCACGGCAAGCCGCCCTCGCTCACCGGCAACGAGCATCCGAATCTCGTGCCGTATGCGATCTTTCCGACCAAGACCGACAACATCTTCATCGGCGTCGGCAATGACGGCACCTTCCGCAAGCTGGCCAGGGAAATCGGCAAGCCCGAACTCGGCACCGATCCGCGCTTTGCCCGCAACAAGGACCGCATCGCCAACCGCGAGGCGCTGCGCGCCGAGCTTGCCGCCGTGTTCAGCCAGCACGAGGCCGAGCCGCTGTGCAACCGCCTGCTCGCCGCGGGCCTGCCGGCGGGCCCGGTGCAGAAGATCGACCAGGCGCTGACCAATCCGCATACGCTGCACCGCGGCGACATCATCGAGAAGGACTGGTACAAGGGCGTCGCCTCCCCGATCCGGCTCGAGCGGACCAAATCCAGCCTGCGCCGGACCCCGCCGAAATTCAGCCAGCACACGTCGGAGGTGCTCGGCGAGTTCGGCTATTCCAAAGGCG
>DATEJC010000260.1:0-3416 GCA_035278345.1 Bradyrhizobium sp.
CGCCTACCTGAACGACCATGTGATCTCGTATCTGTGGACCTGCGATACCTGCGGCTACGGCTTCGTCACCAAGCACACGGTGAAAAAGTTCGCCTGCAACTAGGGCACTCAGCTCTTTTCGCGTGAAGCAAACGCGGCAAAACTAAATCAGAGCAATGTCACCGCGCGCCCAATCGGCGCGCGTTTGATTTCGGAAGTCCTCGAAGGTGCCGTTCGATATCGCCGCGCGGATGTCCTGCATCAGCCGCTGGTAATAGGCGACGTTGATCTCCGACAGCAGCATTGCGCCCAGCGTCTCCCCGGACCGCACGAGGTGATGCAGATAGGCGCGCGAAATGTTTGATGTCGACGGCCAATCGCTCGCTTCGTCGAGCGGGCGCGGGTCGTCGGCATGCCGCGCATTGCGCATGTTGATCTGGCCGTAGCGGGTGAACGCCATGCCGTGGCGGCCGTTCCGGGTCGGCATCACGCAGTCGAACATGTCGATGCCGCGCCCCACCGATTCCAGGAGATCCTCGGGCGTGCCGGCGCCCATGAGATAGCGCGGACGATCGGCCGGCAATTCAGGGGCGGTCGTCTCGATCATGGCCAACATCACCGCCTGCGGTTCGCCGACCGCCAGTCCGCCGATGGCATAGCCATGGAAGCCGATGTCGATCAGTCCGCGTGCGTTGATCCTGCGCAGCTCCGGCACGTCGCCGCCCTGCACGATGCCGAACAGCATGTAGCCCTCCGGCGCGCTCTCGAAGGCGCGCTTGGAGCGCTCGGCCCAGCGCAGCGAAAGCTGCATCGCGCGTTCGATGTCGGCGCGCTCCGCCGGCAGCCGCACGCATTCGTCCATCTGCATCGCGATGTCGGAGCCGAGCAGCCGCTGCACCTCGATCGACCGCTCCGGCGACAGCTCCACCTTGGCGCCGTCGATATGCGAGCGGAAGGTCACCGCCTGCTCGCTGACCTTGCGCAGGTCCGACAGCGACATCACCTGAAAGCCGCCGGAGTCGGTCAGCATCGGCCCGCCCCAGCCGGTGAATCGCTGGAGGCCGCCCAGCGCGGCGATGCGCTCGGCGCCCGGGCGGAGCATCAAATGATAGGTATTGCCGAGCACGATGTCGGAGCCGGCTTCCCGCACCTCGCGCCAATGCAACCCCTTCATCGCGCCGGCAGTGCCCACGGGCATGAAGGCGGGTGTACGCACCACGCCATGGGGCGTGGTCAGGCGGCCGGTCCGCGCCGCGCCGTCGGTCGCCAGCAGCTCAAAATGGTTGGGAAGGCTCATGGGTGAGCTTATCGCGTGACAGCCATGCCGGATTCAACCCGTTTGCGGCCCATTTTCGCGTCCGTCCCCGTTGACGGCGGCAAATCTCTCCCTCATAAGTCCGCGCCATGACGCTATCAGCGAAAACCGCGACGAAAACCACCAAGCCCTGCGGGGGCTCGGGAGGCGTGCGCGCGTCGTAGATCAGGTCGCATATCCTTCACCCGAAGCCCCGCCTGCAAAGGTCCGGGGCTTTTTTATTGCCCGCATGAACCCGAAAATGGAGAACCAAAGTGAGTAACGATCCCGTTGTCGCGATAGTCGGCGTGACCGGCGCGGTTGGCGCCGAGTTCATCGCCACCATGGATCGGCGCAATTTCCGCGTCGGCAAGTTCAAGGCATTGGCCAGCGCCCGCTCCGCCGGCAAGACCGTTGCCTTCCGCGGCAAGCAGGTCGTGATCGAGGAACTCACCGAGCGCTCGTTCGAGGGCGTCGACATCGCGCTGTTCTCGGCCGGCGGCAGCATTTCCCGCAAGTTCGCACCGATGGCAGTGAAGGCCGGCGCGGTCGTCGTCGACAATTCCTCCGCCTTCCGCATGGACCCGAATGTGCCGCTGGTGATTCCCGAGATCAACGCCGGCCGCATCCGGGATCACAAGGGCATCATCGCCAATCCGAACTGCGCCGCCATCACCGCGCTGGTGCCGCTGTGGCCGATCCATCGCGAGAACCGCATCAAGCGCGTGGTCATCGCGACCTACCAGGCTGCAAGCGGCGCCGGCGCCGCCGCCATGGACGAGCTCGTGGAATCCACGCGCGCCAATCTCGAAGGACGCAGCTTCCAGCCCAGGGTGCTGCCGCACCCCTACGCCTTCAATCTTTTCAACCACAACACCGCGATCGATCCGGTGACCGGCTACAACGATGAAGAGACCAAGGTCATCAAGGAAACCCGCAAGATCTTCGAGGACGAAAAGATCGCCGTCGGCGTCACCTGCGTGCGCGTTCCGGTGCTGCGCGCACACTCCGAAGCCATCACCTTCGAGTGCGAGCGGCCGATCGGCGAGGACGATGTCCGCAAGCTGCTCGCCAATGCACCTGGCGTAAAGATCGTCGACGATCGCGCGAAGAACTATTTCCCGATGCCGATCGATGCTTCCGGCCAGGACGACGTGCTGGTCGGCCGCATCCGCCAGGATCTCAGCGATCCCTCCGGTCACTCGATCTCGATGTTCGTCGCCGCCGATCAGCTCCTGAAGGGCGCCGCGCTGAACGCGATTCAGATCGCGGAACTCCTGCCACAGCGCGCGATGGCATAACGCGATGACTTCGTAGGGTGGGCACGATTCGCTTTGCTCACCCTACGCAGGCCTATTCGAAGCCTCGCGGCTCGTGCTCCCGAAACAGCAGGCATGCATCGCCATACGAATAAAACCGATAGCCGCTCGCGATTGCATGCGCGTAGGCCTGCTTCATGGTGTCGAGCCCCGAGAAGGCCGACACCAGCATGAACAGCGTCGAGCGCGGCAAGTGGAAATTGGTGAGCAGAATATCGACCGCGCGAAAGCGATAGCCCGGCGTGATGAAGATCGCGGTCTCGCCGGAGAACGGCTGTATCGTACCGTCCGCGTGCGTCGCACTTTCCAGCAGGCGCAGCGAGGTGGTGCCGACCGCAACGATGCGTCCGCCCTTCGCGCGCGCCTCATTCAGCTTGCGCGCGGTCTCCGCGAACACCGTGCCCCATTCCGCGTGCATGCGGTGTTCGGCGGTGTCGTCCACCTTGACCGGGAGGAACGTGCCTGCCCCGACATGCAGTGTCAGCCGGTTGATCTCAACGCCGCGCTGGCGCAATGCCGCCTCCAGCGCCGGCGTGAAGTGCAGTCCGGCGGTCGGTGCGGCCACTGCGCCCTCATTGGCCGCGAACATGGTCTGATAGTCCGCGGCGTCCTTCTCGTCCGGCGCGCGTCTGGAGGCGATGTAAGGCGGCAGCGGCGTCGCCCCGAGATCGGATATCGCCTGGTCCAGCGTCGGACCGTGGAACGAGAAGGAAAGCGTCACCTCGCCCTCGCCGCCCTTGGCCTCGACCTCGGCGTCGAGATGGCCGAGCAGGCACACCTTGCCCTCATTGCCGAAACGAATGCGGTCGCCGGCCACGAGCTTC